>NZ_JBIVJB010000139.1:0-8222 GCF_044750025.1 Pseudomonas sp. NPDC088885
GTGGCCTGGATCGGCGCGTCGTTCTACTTCGTCTGGCTGGAGAACAACCTCAACCGCGTCAACCCGAAAACCGGTCTGGCCGGTGACCTGTGGGCGATCCACGGTGGCGGTATCTATCACCTCGAAAAATACAAACTGGCCCCGCCGGCAATGCCGGAGAACCTGCACTGGTTCAAATGGGAAGCCTACTTCACCTGGATGTCGGGTATCGCGCTGCTGTGCGTGGTGTTCTACTCCAATCCGACGCTCTACCTGCTGGCTCCGGGCAGCACACTGAGCGGCCCTGAAGGCGTGGCCATCGGTATCGGCTCGCTGTTCCTCGGCTGGTTCATCTACTCCTTCCTGTGCGACTCGGCCTTGGGCAAACGCCCTGCTCTGCTCGGCTTCATCCTGTTCGTGCTGATCATCGGCGCGGCGTATGGCTTCAGCAAAGTGTTCAGCGGTCGTGGTGCGTACCTGCACGTCGGCGCGATCATCGGCACCATCATGGTCGGTAACGTGTTCCGCATCATCATGCCGGCGCAACGCGCACTGGTGGCGGCGATTGCCGAGAACCGCACGCCGGATCCGGCGCTGCCGGCCAAAGGCTTGCTGCGTTCGCGTCACAACAACTACTTCACCCTGCCGGTGCTGTTCATCATGATCAGCAACCACTTCCCGAGCACCTATGGCAGCCAGTACAACTGGTTGATCCTGGCCGGGATCGCGGTGTTGGCGGTGTTGGTTCGTCACTACTTCAACACCCGTCACGACAGCCACAAGTTTGCCTGGACTCTGCCAGTGGCAGCGGTAGGCATGATCACGCTGGCGTACGTCACCGGCCCTACGCCGATGTCGACCGCTCCGGAAGTGGCCAAGGCTCCAGCAAAAATCGAGTACCAACCGCTGCCGGAAACGGCACTGGGTGGTGGCGCGAAACCGGCTGAAGCGGCACCGGCAGCCCCTGCCGAACCTGCTGCACCGGCACAAGCCTCCAACGCCGGCCCTGGCTTTGACAAAGTGCACAGCGTGATCCAAGAACGCTGCGCGGTTTGCCACTCGGCCAAGCCGACCAGTCCGTTGTTCAGCGCAGCGCCAGCGGGTGTGATGTTCGACACCCCTGAGCAGATCCGCCAGAACGCGGCGCGGATTCAGGCACAAGCGGTCACCAGTCAGATCATGCCACTGGGCAACATCACACAGATGACCCAGCAGGAACGTGACCTGATCGGCGCCTGGATTGTGCAGGGAGCCCAGACCAACTAAGCCACACAAAAGCCTGCTAACAGCAGGCTTTTGAGGTGAAGGGATTTACCTGTGCTTGAGGATTTACCTGTGGCGAGGGGATTTATCCCCGATCGGCGGCGCAGCCGTCGCAGACCCTGCAATTGCCATCTGCCTGATGTATTGCGATTGCAGGTTTTGGGGCTACTTCGTAGCCCATCGGGGATAAATCCCCTCGCCACAAAATTCCTCTGCCCACACATACGAATGATGCAAAGAAACAGCTGTGAGCAACCCGGCAGCTGTTCAATCACAAGAATAAAAAGATCTGAGGTGTTGCATGTCCGAGCTGTCCAAAGCGCGCATCCCCGACGCACCCGCCATTCAGCGATTGCCCCTTTTGCAACTGATCCTGGTCGGTTTGCAACATGTTCTGCTGATGTACGGTGGTGCCATCGCGGTGCCGCTGATCATTGGACAGGCCGCTGGCCTGAGTCGTGAAGAAATTGCCTTCCTGATCAACGCCGACCTGCTGGTCGCCGGTGTCGCCACCATCGTGCAATCCATGGGCATCGGCCCGATGGGCATTCGCATGCCGGTGATGATGGGCGCCAGTTTTGCCGCTGTCGGCAGCATGGTCGCCATGGCCGGCATGCCCGGTATCGGCCTGCAAGGCATCTTCGGCGCAACGATCGCCGCCGGTTTCTTCGGCATGATCATCGCGCCATTCATGTCCAAGGTCGTACGCTTCTTCCCGCCTCTGGTGACCGGGACGGTCATCACCTCGATCGGTTTGTCGCTGTTCCCCGTCGCCGTGAATTGGGCTGGCGGCGGTGCAGGCGCTACGCAATTCGGTTCACCGATTTATCTGGCCATCGCCGCCCTGGTGTTGGGCACCATTCTGCTGGTGCACCGCTTCATGCGCGGTTTCTGGGTCAACATTTCCGTACTGATCGGTATGTGCTTCGGCTACATCCTGTGCGGCGTGATCGGCATGGTCGACCTCAGCGGCATGGCCAATGCGCCATGGATTCAGTTCGTCACCCCGCTGCATTTCGGCATGCCGAAATTCGAACTCGCGCCGATCCTGTCAATGTGTCTGGTGGTGGTGATCATCTTCGTGGAATCCACCGGGATGTTCCTCGCGCTGGGCAAAATCACCGGCCAGGAAGTCTGCCCGCGCATGCTGCGTCGCGGCCTGCTGTGTGATGCTGGCGCCTCCTTTGTCGCCGGTTTCTTCAACACCTTCACCCACTCCTCGTTCGCGCAAAACATCGGCCTGGTGCAGATGACCGGCGTGCGCTGCCGCTCGGTGACCATCGTTGCCGGTGGCTTGTTGATCGTGCTGAGCCTGCTGCCGAAAGCGGCGTTCCTGGTGGCATCGATTCCACCGGCGGTATTGGGCGGCGCAGCGATTGCGATGTTCGGCATGGTCGCCGCGACCGGCATCAAGATTCTGCAAGAAGCCGACATCGGTGACCGTCGCAACCAGTTGCTGGTCGCGGTGAGCATCGGCATGGGCCTGATCCCGGTGGTGCGCCCTGAGTTCTTCGCGCACCTGCCGCTGTGGATGAGCCCGATTACCCACAGCGGCATCGCCATGGCAACGCTCAGCGCGCTGACGCTGAACCTGCTGTTCAACATTCTCGGCGGCAAAGAGCGCGCGGCCATCAACGACTGCCACGCACACCAGCACTAAACGCAACAAAGAATCCCCATGTGGGAGCGGGCTTGCTCGCGAAAGCGGTGTGACATTCAACCCATCCGTTGACTGGAAGAACGCATTCGCGAGCAAGTCCGCTCCCACAAGGGCAAGCAACAGCTCTGCGCCTCAAACAATAAAAACAAGAGGGAGCAACAGATGATTCGTACACAGACAAACGTACTGTTAAGCGGTGGCCTGCTGGCCGCGAGTCAAGCCATGGCTGGCGATTTACTGCTGTGGCAAACCAACAGCCTCAGCTACCTGTACGGCAAGAATTTCGCGATCAACCCGTCGATCCAGCAGACGGTCACGTTCGAGCACGCCGACAAGTGGAAATACGGCGACAACTTTCTCTTCGTCGACAAAATCTTCTACAACGGCGAAGAAGACCGCAACAAAGGCCCGCACACCTTTTACGGCGAATTCACCCCACGCTTCTCGTTCGGCAAGATCTTCAATCAGAAGATCGAATTCGGCCCGATCAAAGACGTGCTGCTGGCGATGACCTACGAGTACGGCGAAGGTGAAAGCGAGGCCTACCTGATCGGCCCGGGCTTCGACCTCAAGGTGCCCGGCTTCAACTACGTCACCCTCAACATCTTCCGCCGCCAGACCGAAGGCCCGCGCCCCGGCGACGGCGTGTGGCAGATCACCCCCGGCTGGTCTTACAGCATTCCCGTGGGCAATTCCGACGTGCTGATCGATGGCTATCTGGATTGGGTGGTCGACAACGACGAGAACTCGCGCGGCACTTACCACGCCAACCTGCACATCAATCCGCAGATCAAATATGACCTCGGCAAAGCCCTCGGCTGGAGTCAGAAGCAGCTGTACGTCGGCACCGAATACAGCTACTGGAAGAACAAATACGGCGTCGAAAGCAGCCACAACCTCGACACCAATCAGAACACCGCCAGCCTGCTGGTGAAGGTGCATTTTTAAGATGACCCGCAACCGTGCCCCATACCTGTCGTCGGTGCTCTGTTGCGGGGCACTTGAGAGCTGGCCGAGGAGTCAGTATTCTCCGCGGCCTCATGAATTCGGTCTAAAAAAAAGCCCGGATTTAATTCCTGACCGACGGGCCAACTTATCCCGGCCCCGGCCAGTACCGAGGCATCCCGAAAACACGCTCAATCGACTGTTTTGCAGCAGCCGACGGGCGTTTTTTTGCTTTTCGAAAAGCCTTGGCCCAGCTCTTGCTAACACCAGCAAAGCTGACCGATTGGATGACTTTTGCAGTAACGAAAAAAGGCGCCACACCAGAGCGCCGATCTTAAAAAAAATAAACGTGGAACACCTACTTTGGGAGCAACCGAATGAAACGTACGTGCACCAGCCTGATGCTTGCGGGATCGATGTTGGCCGGCGGCCAGGCCATGGCCGATGGCCTGCTGCAGTGGCAGAACAACAGCCTGACCTACCTCTACGGTAAGGACTTCAAGGTCAACCCTGCGATCCAGCAGACCGTCACCTTCGAGCACGCCGATGCGTGGAAGTATGGGGACAACTTCCTGTTCGTCGACAAGATCTTCTACAACGGTGACAAGGACTTCAACAACGGCCCGAACACCTACTACGGCGAGTTCCAGCCACGCATCTCGCTGGGCAAGGTACTCGACCAGAAGATCGAATTCGGCCCGATCAAAGACGTCCTGCTGGCGATGACCTACGAGTTCGGCGAGGGTGACACCGAGTCCTACCTGATCGGTCCTGGCTTCGACCTGGCCATTCCGGGCTTCGACTACTTCCAGCTGAACTTCTACCAGCGCCACACCGAAGGCTCGCGCCCGGGTGACAACGTCTGGCAGATCACCCCGGTCTGGTCTTACACCATCCCGGTCGGCGACTCGAACGTGCTGATCGACGGTTACATGGACTGGGTCGTCGACAACGACGAAAACAACCGTGGCGAATACAAAGCCAACCTGCACTTCAACCCACAGGTCAAATACGACCTGGGCAAGGCGCTGAATTTCGGCGAGAAGCAGCTGTACGTTGGTGTTGAGTACGACTACTGGAAAGACAAGTACGGGATCGACGACACCCGTGCATTCACCACCAATCAGAACGTGACCAGCTTCCTGGTGAAGTTCCACTTCTGATAAAAATCAAAAGATCGCAGGCTTCGCCAGCTCCTACAGGGATAGCGCATTCCAATGTAGGAGCTGCCGCAGGCTGCGATCTTTTGCTTTAAAAGCTTCCCCATATTCGACCGAGTTCCAATGTGGGAGCGAGCCTGCTCGCGAATGCCTCACCATAAATCTCAGACCGGATTCACCGCCTCAGATATCCCCAAAAACCGGCACAACTCCTCACGCTTGGCCAACGCATCCCTTCGCCCCAAATCAATCAATTCGCTGCAATACCCCGCCTCGAACAACAGATAACTCAACACCCCCGCCCCACTCGTCTTCGTCGCCCCCGGCCCACGCAAAAACAAGCGCAACGCCGCCGGCAATTCCTGACGATGCCGCGCCGCGATCTCATCAATCGGCTGACTCGGTGAAATCACCAGCACCTCCACCGGCGCCACGCCCAACTCGCGTGTCGGCGTGCCGGCGGGCATCAGATGACTGAACTGGTTGAGCCGCTGCAGCAACTCGATGTCGCTCTCCAGGCTGTCAATGAACGTGCTGTTGAGCATGTGCCCGCCGATCTGAGCAAGTGTCGGCTGTTGCCCGGTGTAGGTGCGTTCCAGCGGCTGCTGTGGATCGAAACCGCGCGGGTTGCCGCTCACGCCGACCACCAGCACGCGACTGGCGCCCAAGTGCAACGCCGGACTGATCGGCGCCGATTGCCGCACCGCGCCGTCGCCGAAATACTCATCACCGATTTTCACCGGCGCGAACAGCAACGGAATCGCCGAGCTGGCGAGCAAGTGATCGACCGACAATTGCGTCGGCACACCAATGCGCCGATGCCGTAGCCACGAATCAATCGTGCCGCCGCCCTGATAAAACGTCACCGCCTGCCCCGATTCGTAGCCGAACGCCGTCACCGCCACCGCATGCAATTGCTTGCGTGCGATGGATTCGGCGATGCCGGGCAGGTGCAGTTTTTCATTGAGCAGGTCGCGCAGCGGCGAACTGTTGAGCAGCGCTACCGGCAGATGTCGACCGAGGCCAAGCAGGCTGTGGCTGACAAAACGGCTAGCCTGACGGATCACACCGGGCCAGTCACTGCGCAGCACGCGATGGCTGCGAAAGCCTTGCCAGAACAGCGTCAGCCGCTCGATCGCCGCGCGGAAATCGCTGGCGCCGCTGGCAAGGCTAACCGCATTGATCGCACCGGCCGAGGTGCCGACGATCACCGGGAACGGATTGTCCGCGCCCACCGGCAACAACTCGGCAATCGCCGCCAGCACGCCCACTTGATACGCCGCCCGAGCCCCGCCGCCGGAAAGAATCAAACCTGTGACCGGTTCCGCTGGGCTCATCGCAACACTCCGTGGTGCTTAGGGGATGGGGTGAATCAACCGCGTTTGGCGTACAACTTCGGCTCGCCCGGTGGCCGGCTCTTGAAGCGCCGATGCGCCCACAAGTATTGCTCCGGGCAATCGCGCAATACGCCTTCGACCCATTGGTTGATGCGCAGGCAATCGGCTTCTTCGGTCTCGCCCGGGAAATCCTCCAGCGGCGGATGCACCACCAGACGATACCCGCTGCCGTCCGCCAGACGCTCCTGAGTGAACGGCACCACCAGCGCCTTACCCAGCCGCGCGAATTTGGTCGTCGCCGTCACGGTCGCCGCCTGAATGCCGAACAGCGGCACGAAGATACTTTGCTTGGCGCCGTAGTCCTGATCCGGCGCGTACCAGATCGCCCGACCGGAACGCAGCAGCTTGAGCATGCCGCGCACGTCGTCGCGCTCCACCGCCAGCGAATCAAGATTGTGCCGCTCACGGCCCTGACGCTGGATGAAGTCGAACAACGGATTTTTGTGTTCGCGGTACATGCCGTCGATGGTGTGCTGTTGGCCGAGCAGCGCCGCGCCGATTTCCAGGGTGGTGAAATGCACCGCCATCAGGATCACGCCTTTGCCTTCGCGCTGAGCTTTCTGCAAATGCTCCAGCCCTTCGACGTGGGCGAGTTTGGCCAGACGCTCACGCGACCACCACCAGCTCATCGCCATTTCAAAAAAAGCGATGCCGGTCGAGGCGAAATTTTCCTTGAGCAGGCGTTTGCGCTCCGCCGCGGATTTTTCCGGGAAGCACAGTTCAAGATTACGCTTGGCAATGCGCCGCCGGTCGCCGGCGAAGCGATACATCAACGCACCCAAAAATCGACCGATGGTCAGCAACGCCGGATACGGCAGCTGCACGATCAGCCACAAAAGCCCCAAGCCGCACCAGAGCGGCCAGAAGCGTGGAGCAAGAAATGCTTTTCGAAAACGCGGGCGATCCATTAAAGCTTCCGTAAATACAGTGGCTGCGCATTCTACATCGTTCGACCCGGCTTGCGGCCTGCGGGCGTTCTCGTTATAAGTCTCGGCACTTTTAGTGACAAGCCGTTGTATGCCGACATGAGCAAAACCGAACCGTTAAACCAAGATCCCGTGTTCCAGCTAAAGGGCAGCATGCTGGCCATTACCGTGCTGGAACTGGCCCGTAACGACCTCGACAGCCTCGATCGGCAATTGGCCGCCAAAGTTGCGCAGGCGCCGAATTTCTTCAGCAACGCGCCGCTGGTTCTGGCCCTGGACAAACTGCCGCCGAGCGAAGGCGCGGTCGACCTGCCAGGTTTGATGCGCGTGTGCCGTCAACATGGCCTGCGCACCCTGGCGATTCGCGCCAGCCGCATCGAAGACATCGCCGCCGCCATCGCCATCGACATTCCGGTGCTGCCGCCGTCCGGTGCCCGTGAACGCCCGCTGGACATGCCAGAAGCCGAAGTCAAAAAGAAGCCGGAAAAGCCGCCAGAACCGACCGTCAAACAGACTCGCGTCATCACCACGCCAGTACGTGGTGGCCAACAGATATACGCGCAGGGTGGCGATTTGGTCGTGGTCTCCTCGGTCAGTCCGGGGGCGGAACTTCTTGCCGATGGCAACATCCATGTATACGGCCCGATGCGTGGCCGTGCGCTGGCCGGCGTGAAGGGTGACACCAAGGCACGGATTTTCTGTCAGCAATTGAGCGCTGAACTGATCTCCATCGCCGGTCATTACAAGGTTTCCGAGGATTTGCGCCGCGATCCAATGTGGGGCTCGGGCGTACAGGTCAGCCTGTCGGGCGACGTGTTGAACATCATTCGGCTTTAACGGATACTGCCGCATTTTCCAAGCATCTCTAAAACGTAGCGAAAACGGCTCAAAC
>NZ_JBIVJB010000140.1:0-8218 GCF_044750025.1 Pseudomonas sp. NPDC088885
CATCGCACAGCCGCCGCTGTACAAGGTGAAGAAAGGCAAGCAAGAGCAATACATCAAAGACGACGACGCCATGGAAGAATACATGACGCAGTCGGCCCTGGAAGATGCGAGCCTGCACCTGAACGAAGAAGCCCCGGGTATTTCCGGTGAAGCGCTTGAGCGTCTGGTGAATGACTTCCGCATGGTGATGAAGACCCTCAAGCGTCTGTCGCGCCTGTACCCGCAGGAACTGACCGAGCACTTCATCTACCTGCCGGCCGTGAGCCTGGAAAAGCTCGGCGACCACGCAGCGATGCAAGAGTGGCTGGCCCAGTACGAAGCGCGTTTGCGCACCGTCGAGAAGTCCGGTCTGGTCTACAAGGCCAGCCTGCGTGAAGATCGTGAACGTGGCGTTTGGCTGCCAGAGGTCGAACTGATCTCCCACGGCCTGTCGAACTACGTCACCTTCAACCGCGACTTCTTCGGCAGCAATGACTACAAAACCGTCGTCACCCTCGGGGCTCAACTGAGCACCCTGCTCGACGAAGGCGCTTACATCCAGCGTGGCGAGCGCAAGAAAGCAGTCACCGAGTTCAAGGAAGCACTGGACTGGCTGATGGCTGAAAGCACCAAGCGCCACACCATTCAGCGATACAAAGGTCTGGGCGAAATGAACCCGGATCAGCTGTGGGAAACCACCATGGACCCAAGCGTGCGCCGCATGCTGAAAGTCACCATTGAAGACGCCATCGGCGCAGACCAGATCTTCAACACCCTGATGGGTGATGCGGTCGAACCTCGCCGTGACTTCATCGAGAGCAATGCGTTGGCGGTTTCGAACCTGGATTTCTAACGAATTCTGTTCGGACTTGAAGTAAAAAATAAACCCCGGTGAGTTTTGGCTCATCGGGGTTTATACGTTTCAAGCATCCCTCCATGCATACAAGTCTGCGTCATGATTTGTATGTACATGTTTTCCGGATTGATAACTCCTCGCGTCAGTGCAACGCTCTGTCTGGCTACTTTCGACTTATTCATTCAGCAGAGGATTTACCGTTGAGCGAACAGCATCAGACGTTTGAAGGCCTCAAATACCGAACCGACAGTGGAGTGGAGTATTGGTCTGCCCGAGACCTTGCTCCGCTGCTGGAATACAGAACGTGGCGTAACTTCGAGAACGTTATCGCCAAGGCTATACAAGCTTGTGAACACGGTGATCATTCGGTATCCGACCATTTTGTTGAAGCCAGCAAAATGGTCTCCTTGGGGTCTGGTTCTCTGCGAGAACTGAAGGATATCCACCTCTCCCGCTATGCCTGCTATCTGGTTGTCCAGAACGGAGATCCATCCAAGCCCGTCATCGCCGCAGGGCAAACCTACTTTGCGATTCAGACCCGACGTCAGGAGCTGACAGACGATTCCGAATTTCAGAGTCTAAGGGACGATCAGAAGCGTTTGCTGCTGCGCAATGAGTTGCGCGAGCACAACAAGCTTCTGGTTGAAACGGCACAGCAGGCAGGCGTTGAGACAGAATTGGATTTCGCCGTTTTCCAGAATCATGGATATCAAGGGCTCTACGGAGGACTTGATCAGAAAGCGATCCACCAGCGCAAAGGCCTCAAAAAAAGCCAAAAAATTCTTGATCACATGGGCTCGACTGACTTGCCGCTAATTTATTTCGAGCGACTCAGGCTGAAGATAAATTGCGTCGCGACAATGTTCAGGGCAAGCAACAAGCTAACGAAGTTCACTTGCAGGTTGGTCGAAAAGTCAGAGAAACAATTTCCGAACTTGGCGGCACCATGCCAGAGGATCTTCCAATGCCGGCTACCAGCATCAAGCAGTTGGAATCTGCGATCAAAAAATTGAAGGGTCGCGCCGAAGAAGAGTGAAACGGCCAGAACCATTACTGCGAGTTCGACGCCACACTCTCCAACCGATACCCATACCCATAAATCGTCAACAGTTGCCAACCCCGATCCGCCGTCAGCCCGAGCTTGTTGCGCAGCCGATAGATATGAGTATCCAATGGCCGCGACGAAGCCATCTCCTCATGCGGCCAAAACCGCTCATACAGATAATCCCGCGACAATGGCCGGCCGAGATTGCTGAACAGACACCGCGCCAGCCGATACTCGCGCTCGGTCATAACGATCGGCTTTCCTTCGCGAGTTACCGTCAGTTCAGCATCATCAAACGTCAGATCATTGAAGCTCAGCACTTCCGTCGCCGCCGCACGTTGCTGGCTGTGCCGCCGCAATACTGCAGCCACCCGCGCCTTCAATTCATTCGGCCGAAACGGCTTGCTCACATAATCATCCGCCCCCGCATTCAACGCCTGAACGATATCGCTCTCGCCATCACGGCTGGTGAGCATGATTGCCGCTGGTGGCGCTTCCATGTGTTCGCGGGTCCAGCGCAGCAGGGCCAGGCCGGTGAGGTCGGGCAGTTGCCAGTCGAGGATCAGCAGGTCGAAGGTTTCCCGGCGCAGTTGGCGCAGCAGGTCTTCACCGCGTTCGAAGCTGTGCAGTGACCACGGCTGTTCGCCGGCATCGGCCATTTGCTGCAGGGTTTGCTCGACCCGGCGCAGTTCGGCGGGTTCGTCGTCCAGAATCGCAACGCGCATTCGCGGTTATTCCTTGTTGCTTGGGCAGTTGGCGGACAACCATAGTCGCTCGGCCCTCGCAGTGAAAGTAAGCGGCCCGCCGTTGGTCGACGTCCGCTATGATTCTTCGGGTCTACGTCTCAGACCTGTGGCCCATGAAACCATTCACCCTGCCCTGCCGTTTTTCCAAATGAACACTAATCGCCGGCGCGAAAGCCGCGAGCCCAGCCAGGTGCAACGCTTGTTTCGACAGCTGGTGCGCGAGTGGTTGTGGATAAGTCTAGTGCTGTTGCCGCTGACTGCGCTGTTGTCGTATCGCGCGCAGATCAACCTGCGCGATATCACCCCCGTCATGGGAGCCATGCTTTCGGTTGGGTTGGTAGCGTGTGTACTTGGATTGCTGCTGTGGCGTCCGCGCTGGGCGTTGTGGGTAACGTTGGTTGGCATGGCCGGCGTGCTGCTGACCAGCGCCGGGCTGGCGGAGATACGTCGCTGGTGGTCGCCGACGCCGGCGGTGTTGGGCATGTTGTTCGGCTATCTGATCTGGAACTGGCGGCGCCTGAGTGTGGTGCTGACTTATTTCGGCTGGGAGCTGACGCGGCTGGATGGAGAGCCGAAGGTTTTCCCCGAACGCCGTCGCACGCAATTCACCGGCGCCGATCGTTTGCAGGGGCAGATCATGGCCCTTGAACAAGCCATGAGCCGCACTCGCGATACTCGACGCTTCATCGCAGACGGTTTGGAATACTTGCCGGTCGCCACACTGATCAGCGATCCCAAGGGGCAGATCCTGCTGGGCAATCGCAAGGCCCGCGCGTTGTTCGATACTGCATTAGTGGGCGACGACGTCCTCGATCAACTCGCCCGCCTCGGCTATCCGGAATTATCCACAGAGCCACGTCCAGCGTTATCCGCCCTGCCGCTGCTGGAATTTCGTGACCACAAGGAACGCAGCCTGCGCCTGGAACGTGCCGCCCTGCTGCCGGTGGACGGTGACACGCCGATCGGTTGGCTGCTGAGCCTCACCGACCTTAGCGCGGAACGCGCGGCGGAAGAACAACGCAGCGTATTGCTGCGCTTTCTGTCCCACGACCTGCGCGCGCCACACTCGGCGATCCTCGCTTTGCTGGATGTGCATCGCCATCAGGCCGGGGCTGATGCGCCGTTGTTCGAACAGATCGAACGTCAGGTGCGCCGCGCGCTGGATCTGACCGACGGTTTTGTTCTGCTGGCGCGAGCTGAGTCTGAGACTTACCAATTTCAACCGACGTTGTTCGCGATGCTGGTGCTCGACGTGCTGGATCAAGCGTTGCCCATTGCCCAGCAGAAACGCATCGAGCTGCTGCATGACATGGATGAAGAGTCGCAGGAACGTCTGATCAATGCCGATCAAGGCTTGCTGACCCGCGCGCTGTTCAACCTGCTGGAAAACGCGATCAAGTACAGCCCGGCCGACACCACGATCACCCTGCGGGTCCGTTGCCGTGAGGAATGGTTGCACTGTGAATTGATCGATCAAGGCAAAGGCATCGCCGCCGATGAATTGCCGGATCTGTTCAGCCAGTACCGCCGTTTTTCCTCCGCCCAAGGCATCGATGGTGTGGGGCTGGGCCTGTCGATGGTCAAAGCGGTGGTTGATCACCATGGCGGTAAAATCGAATGCCGCAGCGTGGTGGATCAAGGCACCACGTTCCTGCTGGAGTTACCGCTGATTCACGAATAATCAGGCACAAAAAAACCGGCTATATCAGCCGGTTTTTTACATCGGAAAAAAACTTATGCACCTTTTACGGTCTTTTATGAGCTTGAGAAATATATAAGTAAATCAATTACTTAATCTCAATATTCAAGCCTTTTCAAACAAACCGTACACAGGTTATCCACAAAATCTCAGACAGCGATCTGATCATTGGCGACCGGTGCCTGCGGTGCCGGTGGCAGAGAGCCCATTTCGCGTTGAGTCTTCTCGTTCCAGGCTTGCACCCGGTCGTTCAACTCGGCAATGGCGCGCGGGCCTGTGCCTTCGGCGTACATCGGTTCGCCGATGACCACAGTGATCACGCCTGACTTTTTACCCCAGCCGACTTTCGGCCAGAATTTGCCGGCATTGTGTGCAATCGGCAGTACCGGAAGCGCCGCGTTCACCGCCAAAGCGCTACCACTGCGGGAGAACTTGCCGACAGTGCCAAACGGCACGCGTGTGCCTTCCGGAAAGATCAGCACCCAAACGTTGTCCTTGAGCAGCTCGTCACCTTTCGCGGCGACTTGTTTCAGTGCTGCTTTCGGGTTGTCGCGGTCAATCGCGATCGGCCGCAACATGGCCATGGCCCAGCCGAAGAACGGCACGAATAACAATTCACGCTTGAGCACTTGGCTCAACGGCGAGAAATAAGCGGAGAGAAAGAACGTCTCCCAAGTGCTCTGGTGGTTCGATTGAATCACGCAGGGCCGGTCAGGCACGTTTTCCGCGCCCTTGATTTCGTAACGGATACCGAGAAACACCTTGGTCAACCACAAGGCGCAACGGCACCAGTACACGTTGATAAAACGATAACGCGCCTTGAACGGCAGAAACGGCGCGATGAAAAAACTCAAGCTGCACCACAGCAGGGAGGTGGTGCCCAGCAGCAGGTAAAAGAGAAAAATCCTGATGGCCCGCAGTATCGACATAGTGACGTTTACCGTGACGGGGCAATGCCCGAGTGTTCAAGCGCACTCCCGATCAATCCCTGGTCAGGAACTTCAGAAGTACTCTAGTTGTGGATAAGTTCTGCGGCAATCGCCGCCAGATCGTCAAAAATCAGAGTGCCAACCGGCAGGGTTTTGCCCTGAGTCTTTTCGCCTTTTCCGGTCTTTACCAAAACTGGCTGTGAATCGACGGCTTTGGCAGCCTCCAGGTCACCAAGGCTGTCGCCGACGAACCAGACATTGCTCAGCTCGACGTCGTAATGCGCCGCGATGGTTTTCAACATACCCGGCTTCGGCTTGCGGCAATCGCAGCCTTCGTCGGGCCCATGTGGGCAGTACACGATCAGTCCGACTTCACCGCCCTGCTCCGCGACCAGCTCGCGCAACCGCGCGTGCATGGCATCGAGGGTGGCTAGGTCGTAGTAGCCGCGAGCAATGCCCGACTGGTTGGTGGCCACCGCCACCGTCCAGCCGGCCTTGCTCAACTGCGCAATCGCTTCGATCGAGCCGGGCAACGGAATCCACTCCGCCACTTACTTGAAGTAAGCGTCGGAGTCGTAATTGATCACTCCGTCCCGATCGAGAATCAGCAGTTTCAACAGCAATCCCTCAACCCAGCAGCGAAATGTCGGCAACGCCGAGGAACAGACCACGCAGACGCGCCAGCAGCGCGTAACGGTTGGCCCGCACATTGGCGTCGTCGGCATTGACCATTACCGCGTCAAAGAACGCATCCACCGGCTCACGCAATGCCGCCAGGCGTGCCAGCGATTCGTTGTACTGACGCGCCGCAGCCATTGGCTGAACCGCTTGATCCGCTTGCTGGATCGCCGAGTACAGCGAGAACTCGTTGGCGTTGTCGAAGTACTTCGCCTGCACTTCGGTCGGTACCGCGCCTTCGAGTTTGCTCAACAAGTTCGATACACGCTTGTTCACCGCCGCCAGCGCTGCCGCTTCCGGCAGTTTGCGGAAGGCCTGAACCGCTTGCACACGCTGATCGAAGTCCAGCGCCGAACCCGGCTTCAGGGCACGCACCGACAGGTAGGTGGCGACTTCAACGCCTTCGTCTTCATAACGCGCACGCAGACGGTCGAAGATGAATTCCAGCACGGACTCGTTGAGACCGGCTGCCTTGACCTTGGCACCGAACGCATTCACGGCGAACGCCACGGCGTCGTTCAGGTCGAGGTCGAGTTTCTTCTCGATGAGGATACGCAGCACGCCGAGTGCCGCACGGCGCAGGGCATACGGGTCTTTGCTGCCGGTTGGCAGCATGCCGATACCGAAGATACCGACCAGCGTGTCGAGCTTGTCAGCGATCGCGACGGCCGCACCGGTCAGGGTGGCTGGCAGTTCAGCACCGGCACCGCGTGGCATGTACTGCTCGTTCAGCGCCAGCGCGACGTCTTCCGGCTCGCCGTCATTGAGGGCGTAGTAGTAACCGGCGACACCTTGCATCTCCGGGAACTCGCCGACCATTTCGGTGGCCAGGTCGCACTTCGACAGCAGGCCAGCGCGGGCAGCCCACGAAGCGTTGCCGCCGATGCGAGCGGCGATGTACGCGGCCAGTTTGGAAACGCGCTCGGCCTTGTCGTAGACGCTGCCGAGTTTTTCCTGGAACACCACGTTCTGCAGGCGCAGGTTGAAGTCTTCGAGTTTCTGCTTCTTGTCTTGCTTGAAGAAGAACTCGGCGTCGGTCAGGCGTGGGCGAACCACTTTCTCGTTACCGGCGATGATCTGTTGCGGGTCTTTGCTTTCGATGTTGGCCACAGTGATGAAACGTGGCAGCAACTTGCCGTCGGCATCCAGCAGGCAGAAGTACTTCTGGTTGTCCTGCATGGTGGTGATCAGCGCTTCTTGCGGCACGTCGAGGAAACGTTCCTCGAACGAGCACACCAGCGGCACCGGCCATTCAACCAGCGCGGTCACTTCGTCGAGCAGTGCCGGCGGAACGATTGCGGTGCCTTCCTGACGGGTGGCCAGCTCTTCGGTGCGCTTGCTGATGATCTCGCGACGCTCGTTGGCATCGGCCAGCACGTAAGCGGCACGCAGGTCGGCGAGGTAGCTCGACGGCGAACCGATGCGCACGCTTTCCGGGTGATGGAAGCGGTGACCACGGGAATCACGGCCGGCCTTCTGCGCGAGGATGGTGCAGTCGATGACCTGGTCACCGAGCAGCATCACCAGCCATTGGGTCGGACGCACGAACTCTTCCTTGCGCGCACCCCAACGCATGCGTTTCGGGATCGGCAGGTCGTTCAGCGAATCTTCGACGATGGTCGGCAGCAGGCTCGCGGTCGGCTTGCCGGCGATGCTCTGGCTGTAACGCAGTTTCGGGCCGCTCTGATCGATTTCGCTCAGATCAACGCCGCACTTCTTGGCGAAACCCAGGGCTGCCTGAGTCGGATTGCCTTCAGCGTCGAACGCCGCCTGACGTGGCGGGCCGTCGAGGTTGATGCTGCGATCCGGTTGCTGGGTAGCCAGCGCGGTGATCAGCACAGCCAGACGGCGCGGCGCGGCGTAGACGGTTTTAGTCTCGTAGCTCAGGCCAGCGGCTTGCAGGCCCTTGTCGATACCGGCGAGGAACGCGTCAGCCAAGGTATTCAGGGCTTTCGGTGGCAGTTCTTCAGTGCCCAGTTCAACCAGAAAATCTTGCGCACTCATTGTGCTGCCTCCAGCTTGGCCAGTACTTCGTCACGCAGATCCGGGGTCGCCATCGGGAAGCCCAGCTTGGCGCGTGCCAGCAGGTAGGCTTGCGCAACGGAACGCGCCAGGGTGCGTACGCGCAGAATGTATTGCTGACGCGCGGTCACCGAGATCGCCCGGCGCGCATCCAGCAGGTTGAAGGTGTGCGAGGCCTTCAACACCATTTCGTAGCTCGGCAACGGCAGCGGCTGGTCGAGTTCGATCAGGCGCTTGGCTTCGCTTTCATAGTAGTAGAACAGT
>NZ_JBIVJB010000141.1:0-8169 GCF_044750025.1 Pseudomonas sp. NPDC088885
CGCGGGCCATCGGCGGTTTGCTCTCTGTTGCACTAGTCGTAGGCTTGCGCCTCCCAGGCGTTACCTGGCACCCTGCCCTATGGAGCCCGGACTTTCCTCCCCCCCCTAATTTTCATAGAGGGCAGCGACTGTCCGATCGACTCTCCGCCGCGAAGGTTAACGGCAGAGCGCCCGAAGAACAAGCGCTAATAGCCGCAAAACCTGTCTGCGCGACGGGTTACTCGCCCTTCTGTTTCTCCAGCGCGACCTGATACAGCACGTTTTTGCGCTCGCCGGTGATTTGCGCGGCGAGAGCGGCGGCACGCTTGAGTGGCATTTCTTCAAGCAGCAAATTCAGCACGCGCATTGCCTCGCTGCTGACCGCGTCTTCAGACTCCGGCGCCGTCCAGCCCGCCACTAGCACCACGCATTCGCCACGCTGCTGATTGCTGTCGGATTCAACAAACTCGCGCAGTTCAGAGAGCGGCAAGCCTTTAAGCGTCTCGAAGGTCTTGGTGATTTCGCGAGCCAACAGTGCCTGACGCTCACCACCGAACACTTCTTCCATATCCTGCAAACATTCAAGGATGCGGTGCGGGGCTTCGTAGAAGATCAGCGTGCGCGGCTCTTCTTTGACCGCTTGCAGTCGCGCCTTGCGCCCGACCGACTTGGCCGGCAAGAAACCTTCGAAGATAAAACGATCGGATGGCAGCCCCGCCGCCGACAATGCCGCGATCAATGCGCACGCCCCCGGCACCGGCACCACCGCGATTCCGGCCGCACGAGCCTGACGCACCAGGTGATAACCAGGATCGGAAATCAGCGGCGTGCCCGCATCGGAAATCAGCGCAACGTTGTCGCCCGCCAGCAGACGGGTAATAAAGCGACTACCTTCATCTCGTTCATTGTGTTCGTGACAAGCGGCCAGCGGCGTGGAAATACCGAAGTGCTGCATCAGGCGCGCCGAGTGGCGGGTGTCTTCGGCAGCGATCAACGCCACTTCGCGAAGTATTTTCAGTGCCCGGGCGCTGATGTCGTCCAGGTTGCCGATGGGCGTCGCCACCACATAAAGCGAGCCAGCAGCGGAATTCGGGGAACCTGGAGCAGTCAAAGCGCACACCTCATGATCGGTAAAAGCGGCCATTGTAGCGCGTCACGAGGCTTGCGTTGCGCTCTGCCCGACCACGGTTTTGCACGCTGTAGCGCAGCGCCGCGACATTTACTCCAGCTAAATTGACCGTTTCACGCCACTAACATCGCGCCCCGGCCAGTGCTTGGGTACAATTCCACGCTAATTTGATCGAGTATCAGGAACACTTACATGATCGCTTGCCTGCGGCTGTTCACTGCCCTCTGCCTCGCTGCCTTATTGGCGGCCTGCGCCAGCTCCCCTTCCTCCAGCCTTGGCGAACTTCCACGGACTCCGGACGCCAGCATCGAGCAACTGCTCGCGCAGGCCAGCCAGGCGAGTACCCCGGAAAAAGCTGCCCTGTTGCGCCTGAGCGCGGCAGATCTGGCTTACCACCAGGGTGATGCCGGACGCTCCGCGCAAATCCTGCAACAAGTGCCGATGGAGCAACTGAAGCCCGGCCAGCAGATTTTCGCCAGCACGCTGAACGCTGAACTGGCGATGACGCGCAATCAACCGAAAGCCGCGCTGACCGCTCTGAGCCATCCAAGCCTGCAGCATCTGGGCGAAATGCCTGAAGAGCAGCAAGTGCGCACCGGCACCGTTCACGCCCGCGCCCTTGAAGCCGATGGTCAGACCCTGGCTGCCGCTCGCGAGCGCGTCTTTATCGCGCCGATGCTAAAGGGCGAAGCCGCCAGCAAAAACCACGAAGCGATCTGGACACTGATTGCCTCGCTGCCAACCGATCAACTGCAAGCCAACACCACCGACGACCTCGGCGGCTGGATGGGCCTGGCACTGGCGGTGAAATCCGCCGGTACGCTGGAACAGCAGCAAGCTGCGATCGACACCTGGCGCGCGCAGAATCCAAAGCACCCTGCTGCGATCAACCTGCCGCTGCCGCTGACCAAACTCAAGGAACTGGCCAGCCAGCCCCTGAGCAAAATCGCCCTGCTGCTGCCGCAAGACGGCCAACTGGCTGCCGTCGGCAAAGCACTGCGTGAAGGTTTCATGGCGGCGCACTACCAGGCGCAACAGGCCGGGCAGAAGCCACCCGCTATCGAGTTCTACGACAGCTCGAAGCTGACCTCGATGGATGAGTTCTACCGCAAGGCTCAGGCTGACGGCGTGCAACTGGTCGTCGGGCCACTGGAAAAACCACTGGTCAAACAGCTGAGCACTCGCCCGCAATTGCCAATCACCACCCTCGCGCTGAACTACAGCGAAGGCGATCAAGGCCCGGCGCAACTGTTCCAGTTTGGTCTGGCGGCTGAAGACGAAGCGCGCGAAGTGTCGCGCCGTGCCCGTGCTGATGGCCTGCACCGCGCCGCGATCATGGTGCCGAAAGGTGAATGGGGCGACCGCGTCATGCGTGCGTTCAGCCAGGACTGGCAGGCTAACGGCGGCACCATCGTTGCCACCGAGCGTGTTGATCAGCCGGTGCAACTGGCTCAGCAGATCGCCGACATGTTCCAGCTGCGTCAGAGCGAAGCGCGCGCCAAGAGCTTGCAAAACGCTGCCGGCACCAACGTCGCCGCACAGCCTTCGCGTCGCCAGGACATCGAATTCATCTTCCTTGCCGCCACCCCGCAACAGGCGCAACAGATAAAGCCGACCCTGAACTTCCAGTACGCCGGTGACGTTCCGGTTTACGCCACCTCGCACGTTTACAGCGCCAGCGGCGACGTCAACCAGTACAACGACATGAACGGCATTCGCTTCTGCGAAACCCCATGGTTGCTGGACAACAGCGACCCACTGCGCCAGCAAGTGGTTGCACAGTGGCCGCAAGCTGCCGGCAGCCTTGGCCGCCTGTACGCGATGGGTGTTGATGCCTATCGTCTGGCGCCGCGCCTGGGTCAGCTTAAGGCGCTGCCGGACAGCCGCATCGATGGTGAGTCGGGCAGCCTCGGCATGACCCAGACCCAGCGTGTTGTGCGTCAGTTGCCTTGGGCGCAGTTCGTCAGCGGTCAGGTGCAGCGCCTGCCGGACACCCCGCGCTAATGCCCGACAGGTCACGCTCGCAAAGCGGTAAGGATGCCGAGCGCCAAGCGCTCGAGCATCTTCAACAACAAGGTCTGCGCCTGTTGGCGCAGAACTGGTTTTGTAAACGCGGCGAGCTTGATCTGGTCATGCTTGATGGCGATACAGTAGTATTCGTTGAAGTTCGCTACAGAAAAAACACTCAATGGGGTGGCGCGCTCGCTAGCATCGATGGGCGCAAGCAGCAGAAACTGATTTTTGCCGCACAGTATTTTCTTCAGCGCGAGTCGCGTTGGGCCAATTCCCCCTGCCGCTTCGACGTGGTGGCCATCGACAGCCATCCGAGTCAGCTGAACTGGTTGCAGAATGCTTTCGACAGTTGATCGTCGGCGCTGCAATCCGGACAATCCCACCGACAAATTTTGCTCTTTGCTTTGCGGGCTGCACTTTCATGTGCCGAATAGCCGCGCTACTTAAGGTCACACAGATGGACATGCAATCCCGAATTCGCCAGCTTTTCCAGGCCAGTATCGACACCAAGCAACAGGCGATGGACGTACTTGCACCGCACATCGAGCAAGCCAGCCAGATCATGGTCAACGCCCTGCTCAACGAAGGCAAAATGCTTTCGTGCGGCAACGGCGGCTCGGCCGGTGACGCCCAGCACTTCTCTTCGGAGCTGCTCAACCGCTTCGAGCGCGAGCGCCCAAGCCTGCCGGCCATCGCGCTGACCACTGACACGTCGACGATCACCTCGATCGCCAACGACTACAGCTACAACGAAGTGTTCTCCAAACAGATCCGTGCACTCGGTCAGCCAGGCGATGTCCTGCTGGCGATTTCGACCAGCGGTAACTCGGCGAACATTATTCAAGCGATCCAGGCCGCACATGATCGCGAAATGATTGTCGTAGCTTTGACCGGACGCGATGGCGGCGGCATGGCCTCGCTGCTCTTGCCCGAGGACGTCGAGATTCGCGTTCCGGCCAATGTCACTGCACGTATTCAAGAAGTCCACTTGCTGGCGATCCATTGCCTCTGCGATCTGATCGACAGCCAACTGTTCGGGAGTGAAGAATGACCCCTAATCGCCTTGGCCTTCTGGCCTTGACCCTGTGCCTCGGCATCAGCGGCTGCACCTCGGTGGTGAACGCCAGCCGTGAAGCACCGATCGATGACGACCGTGGCACGCGCACCTTCGGCAGCAAGATCGACGACTCGTTGATTGAAACCAAAGTGGGTGTGAACGTGGCGAAGGCCGACCCGGCGCTGGACAACGATTCGCACATCGTCGTGACCAGTTTCAACGGCGTTGTTCTGCTCGCAGGGCAAACGCCTCGTGCCGACCTGAAAGCCAAGGCCGAACAGGCCGCAGCCGCTGTTCAACGGGTAAAAACCGTGCATAACGAGCTGCAGGTTATTCCGCCGTCCGGTTTCCTGGCTCGCCAGAACGACACCTGGCTGACCTCCAAGATCAAGACGCAGATGCTCACCGATGCCAGCATTCCCGGCTCGCGCATCAAGGTCGTGACCGAGAACGGTATCGTCTACCTGCTGGGTCTGCTGACCAAACAGGAAGCCACTCAGGCAACCAACCTGGTGCAGGGCGTTTCCGGCGTACAGAAGATTGTGAAGCTGTTCGAATACATCGACTGATACACATCTCTGCGTAGGAGCTGCCGAAGGCTCGGGCCGCGATCGGACGATCTTTTGATCTTGCTTTAAAAGATCAGGATCAAAAGATCGCAGCCTTCGGCAGCTCCTACAGTTTTGAGATGTATGTGAAGTTTTGAGATGTGTATGCAGATTCGAGATGTGTATGCAGTTTTGAGATATGCATGAAAAAGGCGATCCATCCGGATCGCCTTTTTTTATTTCACCACTTTCAAACTTGGCCGGCCTGTTGGGCGCGGCGGTTCGCTGTCCGGTGGTGGCAAGTCGTCATCCGACTCGATCTCTTCCTCGTCATCCATCGGCGACTCGAGATCAAACACCATGCCTTGACCGTTCTCCCGGGCGTAGATCCCCAGAATGGCGCCAATTGGCACGTACAGGCTGTGCGGGACGCCACCGAAGCGACCTTCAAAGGTCACCACGTCGTTGTCCATGTGCAAATGCCGTACGGCACTTGGCGAGATGTTCAGGACAATCTGCCCGTCACTGGCGAAACCCTGCGGCACTTGCACCGCCGGGTACTCGGAGTTGACCAGCATGTGCGGGGTGCAATCGTTATCCACAATCCACTCATAGAGCGCGCGAACCAAATAAGGTCGACTGGAGTTCATAGCGGCTCCTTAAGCCTTAGCGCATATCGCGTTCGACACCAGACAGACTCGCCTGGAAAGCCTCACGCGCAAACGAGCGCTCCATGTAATCAAGCAGCGGCTTGGCTGGCCGCGGCAGTTCAATACCCAAAATCGGCAAACGCCAGAGTATTGGCAATAGGCAGCAATCCACCAGACTTTGTTCCTCACTGAGGAAAAACGGCTTGTCGGCAAACAGCGGCGACACGCCCGTCAGGCTTTCACGCAATTCCTTGCGCGCCACGACACGCGCGGCCTCTTTGGACTTTGGATCAAGAATCAGATCCACCAGACCACACCAGTCGCGCTGAATACGATGAATCAGCAGTCGACTGTTGGCACGCGCCACTGGATAAACCGGCAACAACGGCGGGTGCGGGTAACGCTCATCCAGATATTCCATCACCACAGTCGACTCCCACAGCGCCAGGTCACGATCGACCAGCGTAGGCAGACTTCCGTAAGGGTTCACCTCAATCAGTTTAGGCGGCTGACGACCAGCTTCCACATAAATGATTTCGGCGCTGACACCCTTCTCTGCAAGCACGATGCGCACTCGGTGGGAATAGTGGTCGGCGGGGTCGGAGTAACAGGCCAACCGATTGGTCACGCCCATGGCGATCCTCCTCGCTTGTTGAAATGATTGGAACCGGAAAAACGCGCGCGCCCAGAGGGCGCCTCCCGCAATATCCGGCGAACCAGACGTTGCGTTATCGGAGGCGCCCTTGGGCGCGCGCGATTAACAGCAATGCTTTGAAGCGTATCAGTGCACGTCTTTCCAGTATTCACGCTTGAGCAGGTAGGCGAACACAAAGAAGAACGCCAGGTACAGCAAGACGTAGGTACCGATGCGCTGATGTTGCAGCTTAACCGGGTTAGCCGAGTAAGCCAGGAAGGTTACCAGATTCTTGACCTTCTCATCGAACTGCTCTTCGTTCAGAGCACCGGATTTCGGCACGATGGTCAATTGATCGCACGCTTCATGAGTCAGCGGCGTACCGGTCAACGGATCATATTGCTTCTTGCCGTCTTCGACGATCTGCACTTGTTTGCAGCCCACCACTTGGCGACCTTGCAGGCCGACCAGTACGTTAGGCATGCCGACGTTCGGGAAGACCTTGTTGTTCACACCCCATGGGCGTGCCGGATCTTCGTAGAACGACTTCAGGTAACCGTAGAGCCAGTCGGTGCCACGCACGCGAGCCACCAACGTCAGATCCGGTGGTGCTGCGCCGAACCAGGTCTTGGCGTCCGCTGGCTGCATGCCGATGGTCATGTGATCACCGATCTTGGCACCGGTGAACACCAGCTTCTCCAGCATCAGTTCGTGCGGCACGCCGAGGTCATCGGCAACGCGCTCGTAACGCTGGAACTTGGCGCTGTGGCAACCCATGCAGTAGTTGGCGAAAGTGCGCGCACCGTCCTGCAAAGCAGCTTTATCGGAGACATCGATGTCGACTTTTTCCAGCTCCGCACCGTGTTCAGCAGCGAACGACAAGACAGGCAACGCAGCAAAAATCAGAGCAAAAAATAACTTTTTCATCAGCCAGTCACCCTTTCCGGAACCGGTTTGGTCTTCTCGAGCCTGGTGTAGAACGGCATCAGAATGAAGTAGGCGAAGTACAGGAAGGTGCAGACCTGCGACAGCAAGGTTCGCTCCGGCGTCGGCGCAAGCACACCGAGAATGCCGAGGATCACGAACGAAATGCAGAACACCACCAGCCAGATTTTGCTCATCCAGCCTTTATAGCGCATCGATTTGACCGGGCTTCGATCCAGCCACGGCAGCACGAACAGCACCGCAATCGCCGCGCCCATGGCGATAACGCCCATGAGTTTGTCGGGGATTGCCCGCAAGATTGCGTAGAACGGTGTGAAGTACCAAACCGGCGCAATATGCTCTGGTGTCTTGAACGGGTTAGCTTGCTCGAAGTTTGGTTTTTCGAGGAAGTAGCCGCCCATTTCCGGGAAGAAGAACACAATAAAGCAGAAGATAAACAGGAACACAACGACACCGACAATGTCTTTCACGGTGTAGTACGGGTGGAAGGCGATGCCGTCCAGCGGGATGCCGTTTTCGTCTTTGTGCTTCTTGATGTCGACGCCGTCAGGGTTGTTCGAACCCACTTCGTGCAGCGCCAGAATGTGCAACACCACCAGACCGAGAATCACGATCGGCAGCGCAACAACGTGCAAGGCGAAGAAGCGGTTCAGGGTAATGCCGGAGATCAGGTAGTCACCACGAATCCACTGGGTCAGGTCGTTACCGATCACCGGTATCGCACCGAACAGCGAGATGATCACCTGGGCACCCCAGTAGGACATCTGACCCCATGGCAACAGATAACCCATGAAGGCTTCGGCCATCAGCGCCAGGTAGATCAGCATGCCGAACACCCAGACCAGTTCACGCGGTTTCTGGTACGAACCGTAGAGCAGGCCACGGAACATGTGCAGATAAACCACGATGAAAAACGCCGAAGCGCCGGTCGAGTGCAACAGACGCAAAATCGAGCCGTACTCGACGTCGCGCATGATGTATTCAACGGAAGCGAACGCTTCTTCTGCCGACGGCGTGTAGCTCATCGTCAGCCAGACACCGGTGACGATCTGATTTACCAGAACCAGCAGTGCCAGAGAGCCGAAGAAATAGAAGAAGTTAAAGTTTTTTGGCGCGTAATACTTGCTGAGATGGTCTTCCCACATTTTTGTCGCGGGAAAGCGCGCATCAACCCAATCCATGAACTTGCTCATCACGCTTTCTCCGTATCGACG
>NZ_JBIVJB010000142.1:0-7955 GCF_044750025.1 Pseudomonas sp. NPDC088885
CTCTTCGGGCGTGCAATCCATCAGGGAGAGAAAGTGCCTTGCGCTCATCATTGACTACCTTTTTGCTACAAACCGCAGATGCTCAAAGCCTTGTTTAACGGAACAACGGGCGAGACCTGCGGCGTAAGCCGCACGGGGCGACGAAATAGGGGGAGGCGCGATATTGACATTAAATGTCGCGTTTTTCCAATAGGCTACGGTTATGCGGGATTCGGAGAGCGGACAGGATGTTGCAGTCGCGCATTTGAAGCCGGGTTCAAGACAGCAGCGAGTCCCTTTGTACACTGGCCTCGCG
Organism: Pseudomonas sp. NPDC088885; assembly: GCF_044750025.1. Lineage (NCBI taxonomy): Bacteria > Pseudomonadati > Pseudomonadota > Gammaproteobacteria > Pseudomonadales > Pseudomonadaceae > Pseudomonas > Pseudomonas sp. NPDC088885. The sequence continues at coordinate 296 of NZ_JBIVJB010000142.1, forward strand.
GGGCTTGGCAATCCGCCGTGGCGGGGATCGGGTCGCTTGAGTCGGTTTACGACCGTGGCGGCATGCCATCACTTGGTCGGATGCTCAGGTTGAAACATTTGCTAAAGCAAAGTGCTGGGTTATAAATAAGTTTCGAGCGACGCAGGAAGCCTCCGCATGGAATCGAAAGAAAAATTGTTAATGGAATTGCTGGGCCACACGGCTCGCTCTCTGACCCATCTCACCGCGTCAATGACCTCAATGTCCTTCGAACTGCTGCGCAGCGAAGACGACGTGGTCAAATCCGCCGGCCGCCATATGATTGACCGCATGGCGACCATCAGTGCCGGGCTCGACGAGCATTGGCGATTAATCGGCGAGCTCACCGGCGTACACGTCGCCCACGAGCAGATCGAAACCATTCAGGAAATCCAGCTGGCCGCGCCGCCGCAACTGCCCTCCAGTTGAGCGAGGCGGTCTATCGGCGCACCTGATAGCCGTCGATTCACAAGACGAACGTCGCTGGCGCCTGACCCGCGACGGGGCCATAGTTTTGTTCCCGCGGGCGTCATTGCCCGCCCAGAACAAGACAGAGACTGGCCATGACCAAGACTCTCCATCACCGTGCCTGCCACCTGTGTGAAGCCATCTGCGGCCTGACCATCGAGACCACTGAAACCGATGGCAACGTGGCGATCACCTCGATCAAGGGCGATGCGCTCGACACCTTCAGCCGTGGCCATATCTGCCCCAAAGCTGTCGCGCTGCAAGATATCCAGAACGATCCGGATCGCCTGCGCCAGCCGATGCGCCGCGTTGGCAGCGAATGGTTGCCGATCGACTGGGACGAGGCGTTTGCGCTGGTGGCGGAGAAACTGGCGGCGATTCAGGAGCGTCACGGCCAGAACGCGGTGGCGGTCTATCAAGGCAACCCGAGCGTGCACAACTACGGGCTGATGACCCACAGCAATTATTTCCTTGGATTGCTGAAAACGCGCAATCGCTACTCGGCGACCTCGGTCGATCAGTTGCCGCATCACCTGAGCAGCTATCTGATGTACGGCCACGGCTTGCTGCTGCCGATTCCGGACATCGATCACACCGATTTCATGTTGATCCTCGGCGGCAATCCACTGGCCTCTAATGGCAGCATCATGACCGTGCCAGATGTTGAAAAACGTTTAAAAGCGATCCAGGCACGCGGTGGTAAAGTCGTGGTCGTCGATCCACGGCGCAGCGAAACGGCGGCGATGGCCGATCAGCATTTGTTCGTGCGCCCCGGTGGCGATGCCGCATTGTTGTTTGGTGTGCTCAACACATTGTTCAGTGAAGGCCTGACACGCGACAGTCATTTGCCGGTCGATGGATTGGACGACGTGCGCGCTGCGGTGGAGACGTTCACCGCCGAGGCCATGAGCCCGCTGTGCGCCGTTCCCGCCGAGCAGATCCGCCAACTGGCGCGTGATTTTGCTGCGGCGCCGAGTGCGGTTTGCTATGGCCGGATGGGCGTTTCGACTCAAGCCTTCGGCACGCTGTGCCACTGGGTGGTGCAACTGATCAATCTGGTTACCGGTAACCTCGACCGGGTGGGTGGTGCGCTGTGCACCGAGCCGGCCGTGGACTTGGTGGCGTCGACGTCGGGCGGGCATTTCAACAAGTGGCAGAGCCGTGTTTCCGGGCGTCCTGAATACGGAGGCGAGCTGCCGGTCTCGGCACTGGCCGAAGAGATGCTCACCGAAGGCGAAGGCCAGATCCGCGCGTTGATTACTGTGGCGGGTAACCCGGTGTTGTCGACGCCGAACGGGCGGCAACTGGAGCAGGCGCTGGATGGCCTGGAGTTCATGGTCAGCATCGACCTCTACATCAATGAAACTACCCGTTACGCCGACCTGATCCTGCCGTCGACGTCGGCACTGGAGAACGATCACTACGACACCACGTTCAACTTGTTCGCGGTGCGTAATGTCACTCGCTTCAACCGCGCGATCCTTGCCAAGCCTGAGGGCGCGCTGCATGACTGGGAGATCTTTGTCGGTCTGGCCAAAGCATTCGCCGAGAAAGCCGGCAAGGAGCTGAAACTGACCATGCCACCGGCGAAGATGATTGATATGGGTTTGCGGATGGGCATGTACGGTGACGCCTCCGAGCAGAAACTCTCGTTGGCGACACTGTTCGATCATCCTCACGGCATTGACCTGGGCGCGTTGAAAGCCAATCTGGCGCCGCGCCTGAAAACGCCGAACCAGCACGTGCAGGCCGCGCCGCCAGAGATCCTCGCTGACCTCGCACGGTTTGCCGCGCTGCAAGCTCCGGCCGCCGACGAGTTGTTGATGATTGGCCGCCGACATGTGCGCAGCAACAATTCGTGGATGCACAACTATCACCGGCTGGTGAAAGGCAAGCCGCGCCATCAGTTGCTGATGCATCCGGACGATCTCGCCAGTCGTGGGCTCAACGATGGTCAGTGGGTGCGCGTCAGTTCGCGGGTCGGGCAGATTGAAGTGGAAGTGCTCGGCAGTCTCGACATGATGAAAGGCGTGGTGAGCCTGCCGCACGGTTGGGGGCATGCGCGCCCGGGTGTGCAGATGGCGATTGCCAGTGGCCAGCCAGGTTCGAGCGCCAATGACCTGACCGATGAGTGCCAGCTCGACGAATTGTCCGGGAATGCCGCGTTGAACGGCGTGCCGGTCACCGTGGCGGCGGCTTGAACGTGACCGTCGGGGAGACCGAGCATGGCGCTCGGGATTCCGTTACAATGCGTCACCGTGCCGACCCGTGAGTCGGAAAGTTCAGCCGAGGTGCTCCATGGATATCATCGAAACGATTAAAGAGCAGATTGCCAACAACACCATTCTGCTTTACATGAAAGGCTCGCCGAATGCCCCACAGTGTGGCTTCTCCGCGAAAGCTGCGCAGGCTGTCATGGCGTGTGGCGAAAAGTTTGCGTACGTGGACATCCTGCAGAACCCGGAAATCCGCGCCAACCTGCCTAAGTACGCCAACTGGCCGACTTTCCCACAACTGTGGGTTGGCGGTGAGCTGGTCGGCGGTAGCGACATCATGACCGAGATGGCTGCAGACGGTTCGCTGCAAACCACCATCAAGTCGGCTGTTGAAGCGGCAGCGGCGAACAAGTCCGAAGCCTGATGCTTTTGTAGTAGGAGCAAAGCTTGCTCGCGAAAAACGATAACGCGGTGTGTCTGTAGCACCGCGGCGCTTTCTTCGCTGGCAAGCCATGCTCCTACAAAAAAGCCAATAAAAAGCCCCGCACCTCGAAAGAGGGCGGGGCTTTTTAGTGCGTCCGAAAAGTTACTGCGAGTTGCCGGTGCAATCTAAAAAGATCGCAGCCTGCGGCAGCTCCTACTCTTCGCCCATCTGCGATTGCAGATAGTTCTCAAGACCGACTTTGCCGATAAGACCCAGTTGGGTTTCCAGCCAGTCGATGTGTTCTTCTTCGGATTCAAGAATGTCTTCGAGCAGTTCACGGCTGCCGAAGTCACCGACGGTTTCGCAATGTGCGATCGCAGCTTTCAGGTCAGCGTGGCCGGTCTTCTCGATGCGCAGGTCGCACTCCAGCATTTCCTGGGTGTGCTCGCCGATGTGCAGCTTGCCCAGATCCTGGACGTTCGGCAGGCCTTCGAGGAACAGGATGCGCTTGATCAGCTTGTCCGCGTGCTTCATCTCGTCGATGGATTCTTTGTATTCGTGCTTGCCGAGCTTGTTCAGACCCCAATCTTCATACATGCGCGCATGCAGGAAGTACTGATTGATCGCGACCAGCTCATTGGCAAGGATCTTGTTGAGATGCTGGATGACTGTAATGTCGCCTTTCATGATCGGAGTCCTGCCCTGTATTCGCTGTATATACGGCAGAGTTTGAGCTTCGTATTTATAAGTGTCAAACCTAAGTTATTGAATAATATATGAAAATTAATCGGAATAAGAATGTTTGTGTTCCGCGTCTGGAGCCTAAGCAATTGATTTACAGGCATAAAAAAACCGGACATAAGTCCGGTTCTTTGAAATGGGGTGTTATTACGCAGCAGTAAATTCTACCGGATAGGGGATCGCGGCCTGGGCGGTTTGCAGCTTGGTCAGGGTTTCGCGAACGACTTCCTTGGCAAGGCAGGCACATTTGCCGCATTGGCTGGCGACGCCGGTGGCCTGACGAACTTCTTTATAGCTGCAGCAACCTTCATAGATCGCTTCGCGGATCTGTCCGTCGGTGACGCCAGTGCAGAGACAAACATACATAAGTGAGAACCGTCGCTGGTTGTGACTCAATTGCGATGGATCTTAATGTTAACGAGAATGATTGTCAAAGTGCTTTCCGACCGCTTCAGCGGATTAACAGCTACGACTGACGAACGGTATTTGCTGGCTATTTGCCTGGCCCTGTAAATGCAGCACGGTTCTGCGCCTGCTTTAAAAAACCGTTAAGGACAGGCCAAATTCGCAGTGTATGATGGTCGGCCCTTGCGAAGGGGGTTCGTGTCACAGGGCTGTCGTCTGAGGATGGCAGGCTGGCGCAAACCCTGAACTTCAAGTTTCTACACCAGGAGATATCAATGAGCGTACTCGTAGGCAAACCAGCCCCTGACTTCACCGTCCCGGCCGTACTCGGCAAGGGCGAGATCGTTGACAGCTTCACCCTGTCCTCGGCCATCAAAGGCAAATACGGCCTGGTGTTCTTCTACCCACTGGACTTCACTTTCGTCTGCCCGTCCGAGCTGATCGCTCTGGACAACCGCATGGCTGACTTCAAGGCCCGCAACGTTGAAGTGATCGCTGTGTCGATCGACTCGCACTTCACTCACAACGCATGGCGCAACACTCCAGTGAACAATGGCGGCATCGGCCAGGTGAAATACACCATGGCTGCCGACATGAAGCACGACATCGCTAAAGCCTACGACGTTGAGTCGGAAGGCGGCGTAGCGTTCCGTGGCGCGTTCCTGATCGACGACAAAGGCGTTGTCCGCTCGCAGATCATCAACGACCTGCCGCTGGGCCGTAACATGGAAGAGCTGATCCGTCTGGTCGACGCTCTTCAATTCCACGTAGAGCACGGCGAAGTTTGCCCTGCCAACTGGAAAAAAGGCGACAAAGGCATGAACGCTTCGCCAGAAGGCGTTGCGGCATACCTGACCGAGAACGCTGCTGCCCTGTAAGGCGCAACGTCGAGGTACAAAAAAACCGGCCCTAGTGGCCGGTTTTTTTATGCTCGGGATTGTGAGCAGCAATCTCTCGGCATTATTTGTTTCAAATGCCCGGGAAAAAATACTGGATGACTGAACAGTGGTTGGATAGGGTGATGGTCGAGCGATAACGGGTGAAGAGGGCGATTGCCCTGGCCTGAATCGCGCCTCACTTCAGTAAGGACGGTGCAATGGATTGCATGATGCAGAAGGGGATTCAAATGCCGAGTAGCTTGGACGTTGCGGATTATTTCCTCTGCCTGGAAGGGCATGAGGGCGAGATCTCCAATCTCAAGATTCAAAAAATGGTTTATTACGCGCAAGGGTTCAGTCTGGCAGTCCATGGCGAGGCTCTCTTCCCTGAAAAGCTGGAAGCGTGGATGCACGGGCCAGTGGTTCCGGATCTGTATCGAAGATTCAGCCAATTTGGATCGAGTGCCATTCCTCCTCCAAGTGATTTCAATCCCGATGTTTTCAGTACCAAACAACAAACTCTGCTCAACGAAGTGTTCGACGTTTATGGCCAATTCTCGGCGTGGAAACTGCGTCAGTTGACGCATGAAGAGGCTCCATGGCGTAGAAACTTCAAGGAAGGGGAGTTCAGCCGAGAAATTCCCGCCTGCGAGATGCAGGAGTATTTCCGGGAGCATTTGGTGAACTGAAAAATGGTCGGGCTTTCGAGCGTGTAGCGATGGTGGGTTACAAGAACCATCGGGTATTTTACGTCGTGTGGATTGATCGAGAATTTAAGCTCTATAAGCATTAACAAAAAAACCGGCCCAAGTGGCCGGTTTTATTTATGCGCGGGATTTACTCAACTAGGATCAGTCGTCGAAGTCTTCCCAGCCGCCCATCTGTTTCCAGCGGTTGACGATGCCACAGAACAGCTCAGCGGTTTTCTCGGTGTCGTAACGCGCGGAGTGCGCCTCACGGCCGTCGAAGTCGATGTCAGCTGCCTGGCAGGCTTTTGCCAGTACGGTTTGACCGTACGCCAGACCGGCCAGCGTCGCGGTGTCGAAACTGGAGAACGGGTGGAACGGGTTGCGCTTCATGTCCAGACGCGCGACCGCAGCGTTCAGGAAGCCAAGGTCGAAGCTGCTGTTGTGGCCGACCAGGATCGCGCGCTTGCAGCCGTTGGCCTTCAGCGCTTTGCGAATGCCACGGAAGATGTCGGTCAGCGCGGTTTCTTCGCTGACCGCCATGCGCAGTGGGTGATCGAGTTTGATCCCGGTGAACTCCAGCGCCGCCGCTTCGATGTTGGCGCCTTCGAACGGCTCAACGCGGAAGAAGTAGGTGTGATCCGGGTAAACAAAGCCCTTTTCATCCATGGCGATGGTGGTCGCAGCAATTTCCAGCAACGCGTCGGTGGCCGAGTTGAAGCCACCGGTTTCTACGTCGACGACAACCGGCAGGTAGCCGCGAAAGCGTGCTGCCATCGGGTGACGGGAACCGCCGCCGCCACTTTGACCGTCCAGTTCGTCGTCGAAATGGTCTTCACTCACGCGTGTTCCTCCAGCAGGCGCCAGCGCAGTTTTTCACCGGCGCGCAGCGGGATAACGGTCAGCTCGCCGAAGGGCAGGCTGGTCGGGGCGGTCCATTCTTCACGAACCAGGGTGATGCGATCAGTGTTCGCCGGCAGGCCGTAGAAGCGCGGGCCGTTGAGGCTGGCGAAGGCTTCGAGTTTGTCCAGCGCGTTACGCTGTTCGAAGGCTTCGGCGTACATTTCGATGGCGGCGTACGCGGTGTAGCAGCCGGCGCAGCCGCAAGCGGCTTCTTTGGCGTGCTGGGCGTGCGGTGCCGAATCGGTGCCGAGGAAGAACTTCGCGCTGCCGCTGGTGGCGGCAGCGAGCAGGGCTTCCTGATGGGTATTGCGCTTGAGAATCGGCAAGCAATAGAAGTGCGGCCGAATCCCGCCCACCAGCATGTGGTTGCGGTTGTAGAGCAGGTGGTGCGCGGTGATGGTCGCGCCAACGTTGGCCGAAGCCTCGTTGACGAACTGCACGGCGTCGGCGGTGGTGATGTGTTCAAACACCACTTTCAGTGTCGGGAAACGCTCGACCACGCGGCGCATGTGCTCATCGATGAAGATCTTTTCGCGATCGAACACATCGACGTCGCCACGGGTGACTTCTCCGTGGATCAGCAGCGGCATGCCGACTTCGGCCATGGCTTCGATCGCCGGCAGAATCTTGTCGATGCTGGTCACGCCGGAGTCGGAGTTGGTGGTTGCGCCGGCCGGGTACAGCTTGGCGGCGTAGACAAAACCACTGGCCTTGGCTTCACGAATTTCTTCGGGCTGGGTGCGGTCGGTGAGGTACAGCACCATCAGCGGCTCAAAGCGACTGCCGGCCGGGCGGGCAGCGAGAATCCGCTGGCGATAGCCGTCGGCTTCAGCGGCGTTGCGCACCGGAGGTACCAGGTTGGGCATGATGATCGCGCGGCCAAAAGTGCGCGCAACATCGGCAACGGTATTGGTCAACACG
>NZ_JBIVJB010000143.1:0-7910 GCF_044750025.1 Pseudomonas sp. NPDC088885
ACCAACGCCCGCGAACAGGACGTGCTGCCACTGGCCGACGCCCTGGCCGCCGGTGGTCTGACCGCGCTGGAAGTGACCCTGCGTTCGCAGTTCGGCCTCAAGGCCATTCAGATCCTGCGCGACCAGCGTCCGGAACTGATGACCGGTGCCGGCACCGTGCTCGATCGCAACATGCTCGCGGCGGCCGAAGCTGCCGGCTCGCAATTCATCGTCACCCCAGGCATTACCCGTGACCTGCTGGAAGCCAGCGTCGAAAGTCCGATTCCGCTGTTACCGGGCATCAGCAACGCCTCCGGCATCATGGAAGGCTACGGTCTGGGTTATCGCCGCTTCAAGCTGTTCCCGGCGGAAGTCAGCGGTGGCGTCGCGGCAATCAAAGCCCTCGGCGGCCCTTTCGGTGAAGTGAAATTCTGCCCGACTGGCGGCGTCGGCCCGGCCAACATCAAAAGCTACATGGCGCTGAAAAACGTCATGTGCGTGGGCGGTAGCTGGATGCTTGATCCGGAGTGGATCAAGAACGGCGACTGGGCCCGCATTCAGGAATGCACCGCTGAGGCGTTGGCGCTGCTGGACTGATTGTTACCAAACACTTCGTTGTGTGTTCTACGGCTTTACGGTGCGCTCGGTCGGCGCACCGTTTTTTTTTGCCCGCAGAAAAGCCAACATCAAAAGATCGCAGCCTTCGGCAGCTCCTACAGGGCGTTGATACGGGATGCGATGTAGGAGCTGTCGAGTGCAACGAGGCTGCGATCTTTTGATCTTGCTTTCAAATGGCTAGGCCAAAAAGATCGCAGCCTGGAGTTACGACGCGATACATAGTTACCGCACGCAGGCGATTGCGTGGCGCTAATCTGCGTTCTCTTATGGAAGAGAGAACGCATCATGGATCGAGACGCTGCAACACCCTCACCGGACCCGGTGTATCAACTGGCCCCCGAGCAAATCGCCGGGCCGTATTTTCGCAACCCGCAATTGCTGCGCCGCAACATCAGCGAAGGTGCGGAAGGCTTGCCGCTGCTGCTACGCCTGACCATCGTTGATGCGATGACTGGCGAACCGGTGAGCGGCGCGCTGGTGGACATCTGGCATTGCAACGCTCGCGGTGCGTATTCGGGCTGGAGCCGGATCAACCCGGATCTCGAAGTCGACGCCGAAGCCATCGGTTCGATCCCGCGCACCGACGATGACACCTACCTGCGCGGCAGTCAGTTCTGTGATCACAAGGGCAGGGCGCGTTTTACCACGATTTATCCGGGGTTCTACGCCGGTCGTGCGTTGCACATCCATGTGGCGGTGCGCATGGTCACAGGTACCGAGTACCTCGAAGAGCGCAACGTGGCGTGGGTCGGTCAGTTGTATTTCCCCGAAGTAGTGTCGCGCTCGGTGCTCAACGCCAAAGCCTATCGCGGTCGCGCCTCAACAGCGTTGAACAATACTCAGGACAGTTTCTTTGCCGACATGGGCGGCGAGGCTTCGACCCTGACCGTTTGGCCGATCGGCCGCGACTCCCACGAGGACGGTTTCTTCGGCCACCTGACCATCGGCATCGACACCTTTGCGGTGTCGTCGCAGATCAAACCCGAGGACTTCGACAAATACACCGTTTAGGCGATTCAGCGCAGCTCGTTCAGCGCGCGCGTCAGCAATTGCATCTCGGCAGCGGTGGTGGTCAGCCCCGGCGTGATGCGAATGCACGGCCCGCAGGCGGCGCCCGTGCGCACCACGGTGAACAGGTTGTATTCGTTGAGCAGACGCTCGGCCATCGCCTGTTGATTGTCATGGCGAGTGAAACGCAGCGCAGTGATCCCGCAATACAAGCGTGGATCGTCTGGCGTCAACACTTCGATGCCCGGCAACTGGCGCACGGCGCTGACCCACAGGTTGCGCAGGTAATTGATTCGCGCCCCTTTGGCCGCTGCGCCGCCGAGCGAGCGATGCTCTTCGAACACCAGCGGCAAGGTCATCAGCGCCGGAATGTTCGGTGTGCTGTACGAGGTGCGCGAGCGGATATCGTTGACCGGGTAGTGCATCTCGCCCATGTCCGGGTCGATATCGGCCAGCCGCTGCGGAGCGATATAGAGGAAACCGAGAGTCAGCGGTGCACCGATCCATTTGTGCAGGTTGTACGCGGCGAAGGCGATGCCGAGGGCTTCGAAGTCGAACTCGATCTGGCCGAGGGCGTGGGCACCATCAAGGATGATGTCGATCCCATGCTCTTTGGCCAGCGCGGCGATGGCCTGCACCGGCATCACCAGACCGGTGCGATGGGTGACGTGCGTCAGCGCCATCAGTTTCAGTTTCGGGTGACGAATAAAGGTTTCGCGGTAGGTGGCCAGCAGGCTCTCGAAAGTCGCCGGGTGCGCGTGGTCAATCTCGATGACTTCGACGCCGCGATGCTTGGCTAGCCAGCGCATGGCACCTTTGACCGTGTCGTATTCGAGGTCGCAGATCAGCACCTGATCGCCGGGTTGCAGGCGGTTGTAGTTGCGAATCAGCGATTGCAGGCCTTCAGTGGCATTGCGGGTAAACGCCACGCTTTGCGCGCGCACGCCGATCAGCTCGGCCAATTGTGCGCGGATGTCGAGGTTGTCGTATTGCTCGTAGCGCTGGCGCACGTACACCGAATTGCTGGTGTTGATCAGCTCGATGTTGCGCTGGTACTCCTCGATCACCGTGCGCGACATGCGTCCGAAGTAACCGTTCTCCAGATTGATCGGGCCGGGTTGGACGTCATAGCGGCCGACAAACATTTGCCAAAAAGCTTCATCACGGGCGCGCAGGGTGTTATCGGGCATGGCGGCTGGCTCTATAGAGGAGGGCGCTTCAATGGCGCGGGGCGGGTTTGCCATGTTTGGCACGCAGCGGTTCGAGCAGCTCGGACAAACCGTTATGGTCGATCTCCTGCATCAGTGCAAGCAATCCGCCGAGTTCGCCGTGCGGGAAACCTTCACGGGCGAACCAGTTCAAGTAAGGGCCTGGCAGGTCGGCGATGATCCGGCCCTTGTACTTGCCGAAGGGCATTTCTCGGGTGATCAGCAGTTCGAGTTTTTCGGGATTCATCAAAAGGATCGTCTGGCTTCAAATCAGATTGGAAAATACAGGCATTCTGCATGCAGGCCAAATGACAGATCATGCAAATAACCGCAATACAGATAGTTCATTTATCTTTAAGTTGTTGATTTATATATGTTTTCTTTCGGAGTAAAAACTGGCACGCACACTGCAATATCCCTTGCATCTTCCACCGATCGCAAGGAATTGAAAAATGACCGACATGAATAAAGAAGCCATCTCTGTACTCAATGACCTGATTGAAACCAGCAAGGACGGTCAGGAAGGGTTCAAGACTTGCGCTGAAGACATCAAGCACCCAGAACTGAAAACCCTGTTCGTGACCCGCTCTGCCGATTGCGCTACCGCTGCAGCTGAGCTGCAAGCTGAAGTTCGCAAACTGGGCGGCGATCCGGAAACTTCCACCAGCGTCAGCGGTGATCTGCACCGTCGCTGGGTCGACGTTAAAGCGATGTTCACCGGCAAAGACGAAGAGGCTGTGCTGAACGAAGCCGAACGTGGTGAAGACCATGCGCTGAAGGCTTACAAAGAAGCACTGGAAAAAATCAACAAGTACAACCTGGTGGGCATTCGTGACCTGGTTGAACGTCAGTACCACGGCGTACAACGCAACCACGACCAGGTGAAAGCCCTGCGTAACCAGGCTCGCGCACGCTCGTAAGCGTACGCCAGTAACAAAAAACGCCAGCTAGTCTGGCGTTTTTTTATGTTTGTTTTAAAAGCAAAAGATCGCAGCCTGCGGCAGCTCCTACAGGGACGCATTCCAATGTAGGAGCTGCCGAAGGCTGCGATCTTTTAAATCAGCCGATGCTGATGGCCGGCAATGTCGGCAACGTCACCGTCTGCTGCTTACGCGGTGCCAGAATCTCTGCCTCACCATCCACCACCAACTCATCACGCTGGTTAAACACACGAGTAGCAATGCGCACGCGAAACTTCGGCAGCTTCTCGAGGATTTCCAGACGCACCGTCAGCGTGTCGCCGATCTTCACCGGCTTCTGAAAGCTCATCTGCTGACCGATATAAATAGTGCCCGGCCCAGGCATTTCGCACGCCACGGCGGCGCTGATCAGCGCGCCACTGAACATGCCGTGAGCGATGCGCTCCTTGAACATGCTGGCGGCGGCGAACTCGGCGTCCAGGTGCACCGGGTTGTGGTCGCCGGACATCGCGGCGAACAGCTGAATGTCGCGCTCTTCGACGGTCTTGCAGTAGCTGGCGGTCTGGCCGACTTCGAGGGCTTCGTAAGGGATATTGGTAACCTGGGTCATCGGTCTTGATTCCTGTGACGGATTAAATAAATCCACAAAAAATTATTCGCTGCGTTGCGGGCGCGGATGGCTGAGCACCTGATCGATCCAGGCCAGCACATCGGCAATCACCTCATCGCGATTGGTTTCGTTGAACAATTCGTGCCGCGCCTGCGGGTAGATCTGCAGTTGCAGGTTCTGGCTGCCGGCCGAGCGCAAAGCGTTGGCCAGATCAGTCAGACGCTTGCCTTCACTCACCGGATCACATTCGCCGCCAATCACCAGCAACGGCAGGCCCGGGTTGATCTGGGCGAGATTGGACGCTTTGCTGATTTGCTGCAAGCCGCCGAGCAAGTCGATCCACAGCTGATTGGTGCAGCGAAAGCCACACAACGGGTCGTTGGCGTACAGGTCGACTTCAGCCGGATCGCGGCTGAGCCAGTCGAACGGCGTGCGCACCGGTTTGAATTTTTTGTTGAACGAGCCGAACGACAACCACTCGATCAGCGCACTGCGCCCCTTGCCGCCCTGACGCAGTTTTTCCAGTCGGGCGATCTGCCGTGCCGCGCCATAAAGCGCCACTGGCTGAAAGTTCGAACCGCTGAGAATCGCCCCCTGCAAACTGGCGCTGTGGTGCAGCAGATAGGCCTGCGCGAGGTAGCTGCCCATGCTGTGGCCGAGCAGGATGATCGGCACGCCGGGGTGCTGCTGGCCGATGTGTTGATTGAGGCTCGCCAAATCACCCAGCACCTTGCACCAGCCATCGTCGTCGGCGAAATGTCCGAGCGTACCGTGTTCGGCAGTTTTGCCATGTCCGCGCAAATCCGGCGCGTAAACGCCATAACCTTTGTCGCAAAACGTGTCGGCCAAACGGGCATATCGGCCGCTGTGTTCGGCCATGCCGTGGGCCAGCAGGATCACCGCTTTCAACGGCGCGGCGGGCAGCCATTGGTTGACGAACAGGCGGCTGCGGTCACTCGCGTCCAGCCATAGGGGGTGGTGGATCATGGCGATTCCTTTGCTCAGAGTCGGAACATTGTATAGCGCGTCTGATCAGCCCACGCCACGGCAGGAAGATTCACACGATCAATGACGGCTTTGCCCGTATTTGCCTCAATGGCCATAACTGCTAGTGTCCGTGAAGCTCCGCTTTTTCAGAAATGACAGAAAGCGGCCCGGATCGGCTCAGGTAAAGAGGACAAGAACAATGCAACCTGATTTCTGGAACGACAAACGCCCGGCCGGCGTACCGCTGGACATCGACATGGGTGAGTTCAAGTCGGTGATCGAGGTGTTTGAGCGCTCCTGCAAGAAGTTCGCGGATCGCCCGGCATTCAGCAACATGGGCGTGACCCTGACCTACGCCGAGCTCGAACGTCAGAGCGCCGCTTTCGCCGGTTACCTGCAAGCGCACACCGATCTGGTGCCGGGCGATCGCATCGCCGTGCAGATGCCCAACGTCCTGCATTACCCGATTGCCGTGTTCGGTGCCTTGCGCGCCGGGCTGATCGTGGTCAACACCAACCCGCTGTACACCGCGCGGGAAATGCGTCACCAGTTCAAGGATTCCGGCGCACGTGCGTTGGTGTACCTGAACATGTTCGGCCAGAAAGTCCAGGAAGTGCTGCCCGACACTGACATTCAATACCTGATCGAAGCGAAGATGGGCGACTTGATGCCCACCGCCAAAGGCTGGCTGATCAACACCGTGATCAGCAAAGTGAAAAAAATGGTGCCGGCGTATTCGCTGCCGCAGGCGATCTCCTTCAAGAGTGCGCTGCGCATGGGCCGGGGCTTGGGCATCAAGCCGTTGAAGGTCAGCCTCGACGACATCGCCGTGCTGCAATACACCGGCGGCACTACCGGACTGGCCAAGGGCGCGATGCTCACCCACGGCAATCTGGTGGCGAACATGCAGCAAGTGCGCGCGTGTCTGGCGCAGCTCGGGCCGGACGGTCAGCCACTGCTGCGCGAAGGTCAGGAGGTGATGATCGCGCCGCTGCCGCTGTACCACATCTATGCGTTCACCGCGAATTGCATGTGCATGATGGTCTCCGGCAACCACAACGTATTGATCAGCAATCCTCGCGACATTGCCGGGTTCATCAAAGAGCTGAAGAACTGGCGTTTCTCGGCGTTGCTGGGGCTGAACACACTGTTCGTTGCGCTGATGGATCACCCGGATTTCAAGACCCTGGATTTCTCCAGCCTGAAACTCACCAACTCTGGCGGCACCGCACTGGTCAAGGCGACCGCCGAGCGTTGGGAACAGATGACCGGTTGCCGCATCACCGAAGGCTACGGCCTGACCGAAACCTCGCCGGTGGCCTGCACCAACCCGTACGGCGATCAGTCGCGCCTCGGCACGGTCGGTTTGCCGGTGCCGGGCACGTTGTTGAAAGTGATCAACGATGATGGCGTCGAGCAGCCAATGGGCGAGCGTGGCGAGCTGTGCATCAAAGGCCCGCAGATCATGAAGGGCTACTGGAACAAACCTGAGGCCACCGCCGAAGTGCTGGATGCTGAAGGCTGGTTCAAATCCGGCGACATCGCGGTAATCGATCCGGATGGTTTCGTGCGCATCGTCGATCGCAAGAAGGACATGATCATCGTCTCCGGTTTCAACGTGTACCCGAACGAGATCGAAGACGTGGTGATGGCCCACCCGAAAGTCGCCAACTGCGCGGTGATCGGTGTGCCGGACGAGCGTTCGGGCGAGGCGGTGAAGCTGTTTGTGGTGGCGCGGGAAACCGGCGTCAGCCTGGAAGAGCTGAAGGCGTACTGCAAAGAGAATTTCACCGCGTACAAAGTGCCGAAGCACATCGTGCTGCGCGAATCGTTGCCGATGACGCCGGTCGGGAAAATTCTGCGCCGTGAGTTGCGCGATATCGCTTAACGCCTGAAAACAAAAAGATCGCAGCCTTCGGCAGCTCCTACTGGAAACGCATTCCATGTAGGAGCTGCCGAAGGCTGCGATCTTTTGCTTTGAAGCCCCCGTTTTACGGGACTTTTAAGGTGTTCTAGGATTTTTGCTCTAAAATGACTGTTAGCAAGTCTTGAGTCATAAATATGACTGTATGGGCCGCTTTTGGCTCTAGTCGACCCTCGGCAAAGCTGCTACTCTCGGCGCGCTTTGTGACTTCTCGGCCTATCAAAAAGCCAGATTCACCAATACAAAACACACACCAATAATAATCGCATCAAATGCGGTGAAGAATTCGCGTTGCTGAGGAGTGGGCTTCCATGAACGAAGACTTTTGGAAGGATAAGTACCCCGCTGGAATTGCTGCCGACATCAATCCAGATGAGTACCCGAATATTCAGGCAGTGTTGAAGCAGTCCTGCCAACGCTTCGCCAACAAACCGGCTTTCAGCAACCTGGGCAAGACAATCACCTACGGTGAACTGTACGAATTGTCCGGTGCGTTTGCCGCGTATCTGCAACAGCATACCGACTTGCAGCCCGGTGATCGAATCGCCGTGCAACTGCCCAACGTTCTGCACGCGGCGCACGTGGCGCGCGTTCTTCACGAGCGGCCGGCGCTGCTTCGGTACGGGCTTCACGCGGCTCGCGAACTTCGCGGGCTT
>NZ_JBIVJB010000144.1:0-7693 GCF_044750025.1 Pseudomonas sp. NPDC088885
CAGCAATCCCCGGGCTTCCTGGCGCCGGAACGCGCCTGGATGGACGAGATTGTCGGCAACATGGGTTATGTCGATGCCCTGCGCGAAGTCAGCCGTGAAGGCGACCAGTACAGCTGGTGGCCGGATAACGAACAGGCCGAGATGCTCAATCTGGGCTGGCGCTTCGACTACCAGATCCTGACACCGGGCTTGCGCCGCTTTGTACGCAGCGCACGTCTGCCGCGTCAGCCACGGTTCTCGCAGCACGCGCCGCTGATCGTCGACTACGACTGGACGCTGACCATCTAAGCGTCGTTTCGCAGTCAAAAAAATGCCCGTATCGCAAGATACGGGCATTTTTTGTGCGCCAGCCTAGAGCGGGCTAAACCTCAGAGCGCGACAAACATCGGCAGGGCCAGGTACAGCTTGATGACGATGACGTTAATGATGTCGATGAAGAACGCACCAACCATCGGCACCACCAGAAACGCAATCTGCGAAGGCCCGTAACGCTGCGTCACCGCCTGCATGTTGGCGATCGCCGTCGGCGTGGCACCGAGACCAAAACCGCAATGCCCTGCGGCCAGCACCGCCGCATCGTAGTTGCGGCCCATCATGCGGAACGTCACGAAAATCGCAAACAGCGCCATGACCAAGGTCTGCACCGCCAGAATGATGAAGATCGGTAACGCCAGCGCCGCCAGATCCCACAGCTTCAGCGACATCAAGGCAATCGCCAAGAACAGCGACAGGCTGACATTGCCCAACACCGACACTTCCCGCTCGAACACCTGATACAGGCCCAGCGCCGAGAGGCCGTTGCGCAGCAACACACCGACAAACAGCACACAAACAAAGGTCGGCAACTCGAGCGCACTGCCTTGCAGCCAACCGTTCAGCAGATTGCCGACCAGCAGGCTGACCGCGATCAGGGCGAGTGTTTCGATAAATGAAAACGGCGTTATCGAGCGCTCTTTGTTCGGCTGTTCAAAACCCTTGGGGAGCCGTGGCGCTTGCTGATTCTGGCAACCTGGCACCTCAACCCGTTTGATCAACAGGCGAGCCACCGGCCCACCAATCAAACCGCCCAGCACCAGACCAAAAGTCGCCGAGGCGATCGCCAGTTCAGAGGCAGAAGCCAAACCGTATTTCTCACTGAATACCGTGCCCCACGCCGCGCCGGTGCCGTGACCGCCCGCCAGAGTGATCGAACCGGTGAGCAGACCCATCAGCGGGTCAAGTCCGAGCAGGGTGGCGAGGCCAATGCCCATCGCGTTCTGCACCACCAGCAGCCCGGCGACCGCCAACAGAAATATCCCCACCACGCGCCCGCCCTTTCTCAGGCTGGCGAAGTCTGCACTCAAACCAATGGTGGCAAAGAACGCCAACATCAAAGGCGTTTGCAGCGAAGTATCGAAGCGCACTTCAATATCCAGCGTTCGCATTAACAACAGAACCAATGCGACTACCAGACCGCCGGCAACCGGTTCGGGAATATTGTAATTGCGCAAAAATCCAACGCGAGTAACTAAACCACGCCCCAGTAAAAGTACTAAGGAAGCGGCCACGAGTGTTCCGTAAAAATCGAGCTGAATCATTTTGATTATTCTTGGCTATATTCAGGGACGAGCTCTTTTCCTGAGCGCGCGCCGTGAATCGGCTGATTGTCTCAACACTGATTGCTGTGGAATTCAAGAACCTTCGATGGCTTGAATATATCGAAATATTTCAAGAGAAACATAACGCCGGGCAACTTTAACAATCGTCGATTGCCGATGCCAAGGACGGAGCCAGCGTCAAGGCAGTGCAGTTGTGACTAAACATGTAAGAGCGAAAAATATATAACTAGATGACTACCATTCATCGGCAATAGATTAATCCTACATCCCAAAGAAACTAATCCCGTTGCATTCATGTAAATGCCCGTAGGTGAAACACGGGCATTTTTATTAATCAGAGAATTGTCTGACTGGAGATGTCTCGGGGCGCGCGCGTCAGGATGTCTGGCGTGTCGCCAATCACCACCGTGTCGTCGATCCGAAAGCCACCCAGCCCCCACTGAAAAATCCCCGGCTCAGCCGAATACACTTCGCCACTCATCAGCGCACGCGTGTTGAACGCCATGTCGTGGGGAAACTCATGGCCGACCAGCCCAAGTCCATGGCCCGTACGATGGATGATCAAGTCCGCCACTCCATGCCGCTCGAAAACCCCTTGAGCCGCCGCATCAATCGCGCAAACCGGATTGCCCGTCACCGCCGCTACGCACGCCGCCTCATTGGCTTCCCGCGCCGCCTCATACAACTGAATTTGCCGCGCCGAAGGCTTGCCGCAAAACCAGGTGCGCTCGTTCTCGATGATCAGACCGTTGATGCGCGGAATAATGATGTTCACCAGACCATGACCCTTCTCGATGCGTGCGCCGCACTGCCGACCATCGCCATGGGGTGCACAGCTCGCCGGGCCGGACAGGGTGAAAAACTCAATGCACTGCACATCCTCACCGGGGAAACGATTAGCCGCTTCTTCGACAAACAGTGCCGCCATGCTCATGTCCAGCTCCTGAACCAGCCGTCCGGGGCGGATGTTTTCCCGGTAGCGATCCTGCAACCAATCCGTCAACGCACAGGCTTCGCGCATCAGTTGGATCTCTTCTGCATGCTTGACTAGCCGCAACGTGCGGCACTCTTCGGTCGCGTTTTGCAGCACCAACGATGGCAGCAAAGTACCGACGCGAGCCAACGGCGCCGTGATCGCGTCGACGCCAATGCGCGACCGATGCAGCCCGGCATCGCGCAAAGATTGTGCGACCAGCTCACTCCACTGACTGACCAAGGGCAGGCGATTTTGCACACGCGGATGCTCGGCATAAAAACGTGCATCCTCGATCCAAAGATGCCCAGCCTCTTGGGTAAATCGCCAATGATGCGTCGATAGCTCATGGGCGATCACAAACGGCGCACCATTTCTCGGTACGACGCACAGAATTGGCCGTTCCCACGTCTCGACGTCGGTATTGAAGTTGGTCGCAAACTGGAAGAAGTCGGCCTGGGTGAACAGCAAAGCATCAAAGCCTTCGCGATCCATCAGCGAGTACATCAGTTGCAGGCGATAGTCGCGCACAGCGTGTCCGAGGTGTGCCATGGGCTGGCTCCGTGTCGTTGAAGTGCATGCAGTGTTCAACGAGGGCGTTGCAGGCGTCGCGCCGATCCTTGCTCAATTGCCGGTACTTTCTTGCTCACGAGTTTTATCGGGACTGGCGAAAATCCGTCGGGCTGATGCCATAGGCTTTACGAAAGACTCGGGCGAAATGGCTGGAGTCGGCAAACCCGGATTCCAGGGCAATTTCCAAAATAGTCTTGGCGGAGTTTTCCAAAGCGTTGCGCGCCCGCTGCAGGCGCACAACCAGTACATGGGCATGCGGTGAAGTGCCAAAGGCGCGTTTGAATTCGCGAGCGAAGTGGAATTCACTCATCGCCGCAATTGCCGCCAACCGGGCAATGCAAAGCTTTTCGCAGGGGTGACGCTCGATGTATCGCAAGGCATCCATCAGGCCTTGGCTGGCAACTCTTGGCTGGGTGCTCGAAAGCTCATAACTGTTCAATAAATGAGCAATCAATACCTGAACGCTTAGATCCGCCTGCTCACGGGCGCCCCGACTGTTGTCACCGATGGACAGCGCCAATTGCCGGGCCAGCAAATGAGCCACTCTGTCGTTTTGATACAGCGGCTGATGCGTTCCGCGAAATCCGGCGAAGCTCAATCCTTGCTCCTGCGCCGCAGCGGTCAACGCCGGCATTGGCAAATGCACATGAAGGATGTCGAAAGCGCTACGCGTGTCCCAGCTCGCGGATTGGCTGGGCTGCAGCAATCGCACCTGACCGCTGTGAATCTGGCCGTCCCACACCTGCCGGCCGCCAACAGCGGCGCGCGACTGCATGGGCGCAAGCATCACGCTGAGCAAAACATGCTCGCGCGGTTCAGTACGTTCAAAGTGATAGCTGTCTGTGGATGAACGCTGCCAGCGGAACACCGCAGCGCCGGTCGATTGCAGATCCGTCAGCACGGCGGCGGGTTTCATCCGCCATTCCTCGGTCTGCTGCTCGATAGAAGGAAAGACCAGCTGAGCCATTGCGCACTCCGCCCGTCAGGCCCGCGAGCCTACTTGATCAACCGCCAGGTAAACGGATACCGGTACGGATAGCCCTCGTTGGCCTTCACCCCGGCAATGATCGTCAGCACCAGTGCGCCGATGCCCAATATCACGATCAGGACGAAGCCAATGAGCAGCAGCATCAGCAGGAAGCAGATCAACGACGCGATCGCGACAGTGATCTGAAAATTCAGCGCCTCTTTGCCCTGGGCATCGATAAACGGATCCTTTTCACGCTTCATCTGCCAGAGAATCAACGGCCCGATCAGGTTGCCGAACGGAATCCAGATTCCCAGCAAAGCGGACAAGTGACAAAACATCGCCCATTGACGAACCTCCTGGCTCGGTTTGGGCAGCAGCGCTTGCTCGTCACTCATCGCACTCTCCTTGCGGTTATGAACCTGCTCAGTCAGCCAGTGCGGCCTTCTGCAGTTCGAAAATCTCGTTCATGCCTTGCTTGGCCAGTTCCAGCATGGCGTTGAGGTCTTCCGGCTGGAACGGCGCGCCTTCAGCGGTGCCCTGCACTTCGATGAAACCACCGGTGCTGGTCATCACGACGTTGAGGTCGGTCTCGGCAGCGGAATCTTCAAGATAGTCCAGATCCAGTACCGCTTCGCCCTGATACATGCCGACCGACACCGCGCCGATCATTTGCTTGAGCGGGTCGCCGCCCTTCAGGCCGCCGCGCTTCTTGATTACTTTCAGCGCATCAACCAGAGCAACCATGGCGCCGGTGATGGACGCAGTGCGGGTGCCGCCGTCAGCCTGGATCACGTCGCAGTCGACGTACAGGGTAACGTCGCCCAGCTTGGACATGTCCAGCGCAGCGCGCAGGGAACGGCCGATCAGGCGCTGGATTTCCAGGGTGCGACCGCCCTGCTTGCCACGGCTCGCTTCACGCTGGTTACGCTCGCCAGTGGCGCGCGGCAGCATGCCGTACTCGGCGGTCAACCAACCCTGGCCCTGACCTTTGAGGAAACGCGGCACGCCGTTTTCGACGCTGACGGTGCAGATGACTTTGGTATCACCGAATTCGACCAGCACCGATCCTTCGGCGTGTTTGGTGTAGTTGCGGGTAATGCGGATCGAGCGGAGCTGATCGGCAGCGCGACCACTTGGACGTTTCATAGGAGATACCTGTACTGAGGACGGAAAACTGCCGAGCATTATAGAGCGGTGCACCGCGACTGGGCACGGGTTAAAAATTCGAGCCGACGACCGAGGGCCCTGAAACACGCATTACCGACGGGCTGCAGCCCTTTGTCACACCGTGTGTTTGGGCGCATTCGCCGCACTGCGCTACAATCCTGCGCCTTTGCTGCCAGTCGGCATAAATTCATTGATATCGCGCTTGCGGAACCCAGGTTTCGCGCCGATCTGCATTGCGAGGTTACCGCCATGGTGCACAGCATGACCGCCTTCGCCCGCGTCGAGAAAGCCGGCGTACAGGGCACCCTGAGCTGGGAACTGCGCTCGGTCAACAGTCGCTATCTGGAACCGCACCTGCGCTTGCCGGAAACCTTTCGCGACCTCGAAGGCGCGGTGCGTGAAGCGCTGCGTCAGGGCCTGTCGCGGGGCAAACTGGAATGCACCCTGCGTTTCACCGAAGAAAGCACCGGCAAAGCGCTGCAAATCGACCGCGAGCGCGCCGCGCAACTGGTTGCTGCCGCGGAAACCATCGCGGGTCTGATCAAAAACCCGGCAGCGCTGAACCCGCTGGAAGTCCTGGCCTGGCCTGGCGTGCTGGTCGGCGATGCAACCGATCCACAGGCGCTGAACGCCGAAGCGCTGGCCCTGTTCAATCAAGGTCTGAAAGAGTTGAAGGCTGGCCGCGAGCGCGAAGGCGCGGAGCTGGCCCGGTTGATCAACGAGCGCCTGACGTCGATCGAAGCGGACGTCGTGACCCTGCGCGAACTGGTGCCGCAAATGCTCGCGACCCAACGCCAGAAAGTCCTCGACCGCTTCGCCGACATGAAGGCCGAGCTGGATCCGCAGCGTCTGGAACAGGAAATGGTCATCCTCGCGCAAAAGAGCGACGTGGCCGAAGAACTGGATCGCCTGAGCACCCACATCATCGAAGTGCGCCGGGTGCTCAAGTCCGGCGGTGCAGCCGGGCGTCGCCTGGACTTCCTGATGCAGGAGCTCAACCGCGAAGCCAACACATTGGGCTCCAAGGCCTTTGATCCGCGCAGCACCCAAGCCGCCGTCAACCTCAAGGTGTTGATCGAGCAGATGCGCGAACAAGTGCAGAATATTGAGTAAGGCAACCCCGACATGACCCACAGCACCGGCACCCTGTACATCATTTCCGCCCCTTCGGGCGCGGGCAAGAGCAGTCTGGTCAAGGCTTTGACCGACGCCAACGCGGAGATCCGCGTTTCGGTTTCGCACACCACCCGCGCCATGCGTCCGGGCGAAGTCGACGGCGTGAACTATCACTTCGTGACGCGCGAAGCGTTTGTGAAGATGGGCGAACACGGCGATTTCCTTGAGCGCGCCGAGGTTTTCGGCAACCTCTACGGCACCTCGCAAAGCCATCTGCAGCAAACCCTCGACGCGGGTCACGACCTGATTCTGGAAATCGACTGGCAAGGCGCCGAGCAAGTGCGCAAGCTGATGCCGCAGGCGCGCTCGATCTTCATTCTGCCGCCGTCGCTGCAAGCACTGCATTCGCGTTTGACCAACCGTGGTCAGGACAGCGACGAAATCATCGACGGCCGCATGCGTGAAGCGGTCAGCGAAATGAGCCACTACGTCGACTACGACTACCTGATCATCAACGACGATTTCGCCCACGCGCTGGACGATTTGAAGGCGATTTTCCGCGCCAATCAGCTCATTCAGAAGCGTCAGCAACAGCTTCACGGCAAATTGCTGGCCGAATTGCTCGGTTAATCAGTACTTCCCAAAAGGCCTGCAAGCGCTTTACATTGGCACTTGCAGCGCGTTGAAGGGCTTGGTTAAAAAATCAGCGCTTCCCTAATCGCTGGTGATTTTTTAAACTGTTGAGTCCGCTCGCCCAACCGGGCAGCGCGCATATTGCATTCGCTCCGAGGAATACCATGGCCCGCGTAACCGTTGAAGACTGCCTGAACCACGTGGAAAACCGTTTTGAGCTGGTCATGCTCTCTACCAAACGTGCCCGTCAACTGGCCACCGGCGGCAAAGAGCCACTGGTTCAGTGGGAAAACGACAAGCCTACCGTTGTAGCGCTGCGTGAAATCGCTGAAGGCCTGATGAGCTACGAGTTCATCGCCGAGCAAGAAATCGTCCAGGATGAGCCGCTGTTCGCAGCGTTCGAGGACGAGTCCAACGAGGCCGTCTAAGCCTATGCCTGGTCGACGTAGCACGGCGCGGGATCACAGCTTACGGCAGGAATCATCATGCCGAGCATAGACGCCCTCGCCGATCGCTTATCGACCTACCTCGGCAACGACCAGGTCAACCTGGTCCGCCGAGCGTATTTCTACGCCGAACAAGCCCATGACGGTCAACGCCGTCGCAGCGGCGAGGCGTACGTCACGCATCCTCTTGCCGTGGCCAATATTCTGAATATTGGCC
>NZ_JBIVJB010000145.1:0-1847 GCF_044750025.1 Pseudomonas sp. NPDC088885
AATAGGGTCCCAAGGCGTGGCCCGCGCTGGGACCGGGTAGGTTGCTAAAGATGTCCAGTGATGGCCATCGTAGACGAATGACTGTTCAAGACAGAACCCGGCTTACAGATCGACTCTCCACCTTTTTCTTTCCCTGCTTGAATCAATAGTAACAGGGCTGTGTAATATCAGCAGACCTGCTCTGAAAGTCCGGCAGCGGCAAACGCAGTAATAGCCATTTCCCACCGTGCTTCAATCAACAGCAGAAGCGCTTTTGTAATACCGAAAAAATCTTACTCTTAACAAATTACTTTAACTTCCGAGCGCAGCTTCCAGTGCTGCATCAAGTTATTGGTCAAAACTATCCGCCAATTTGTCGTTACCCCTCCTTTTATGTTCCTAAATCTCCGTTCTGTAAGGGTTTTCCTTTACTCCGCGCCTTGACGGTGTGGTGGGCGCATTCCTATAGTGTGCGCAAGTGGCGGAAAGTGGCATGAAGTGGGTTTTTTGAGCTCAAAACGATAAAAATTGGAGAAACGCTGACGTGTTTCGCGGAGCTAACGCTATCAGTCTCGATGCAAAGGGCCGTCTCGCTATGCCGAGCCGGTACCGCGACGAGCTCGTTTCGCGTAGTTCTGGCCAATTGATCGTGACCATTGATGCCGTTGATCCATGCCTTTGTGTCTATCCGCTCGATGAGTGGGAAATTATTGAAACCAAGTTGCGCGCACTTCCTTCGCTTCGCGAAGAGAACCGTCGCCTGCAACGTTTATTGATTGGTAATGCCGTCGATCTCGAACTCGATGGCAGTGGTCGTTTTCTGGTTCCACCGCGTCTGCGCGAATACGCCAAGCTCGATAAGCGCGCGATGCTGGTAGGCCAACTGAACAAGTTCCAATTGTGGGACGAGGATGCATGGGACGCGGTATCTGCCGCTGACCTTGCTGCTATTCAACAACCGGGCGCCATGCCTGATGAACTGCGTGATTTGATCCTGTGACTATTGATAGCGGCTTTAACCACATCACCGTACTGCTGGACGAAGCCGTGGAGGCTCTCGCCGTACGTCCTGATGGATGCTATCTGGACGGTACGTTCGGTCGCGGCGGACACAGCCGGCTGATCCTCAGCCAGCTCGGAACAGATGGTCGTCTCATCGGATTCGACAAAGATCCACAAGCGATTGCCACCGGGCAAACGCTAGCGGCCGAAGACGGCCGCTTTGTCGTTGTGCAGCGCAGCTTTGCCGAGCTCGGTTCGGTGGTTGCCGAGCAGGGTCTGAGCGGCAAGGTCAGCGGCATTCTGCTCGACCTCGGCGTCTCTTCGCCGCAGCTCGATGACGCTGAACGCGGCTTCAGTTTCCTCAACGACGGTCCGCTGGACATGCGCATGGATCCGTCCCGTGGCATCAGCGCTGCCGAATTCGTCAACACCGCGCCGGCTGAAGAAATCGCCCGGGTGTTCAAGGAATACGGCGAAGAACGTTTCTCCGGTCGCATGGCTCGTGCCGTTGCCGAACGTCGCGATATCACACCGTTCGAGCGCACCGCCGATCTGGCCGAAGTGCTCAAGGTCGCCAACCCGGCGTGGGAAAAGGGCAAGAACCCGGCCACTCGTGCGTTCCAGGGTTTGCGCATTCACGTCAACAACGAACTGGGCGATCTGGAAGCCGGCCTCGAAGCCGCGCTGGACGCACTGGAAATCGGTGGGCGTCTGGTGGTAATCAGCTTCCACTCGCTGGAAGACCGCATCGTCAAACTGTTCATGCGCAAACTGGTGAAAGGCGAAGCCGACAACCTGCCGCGCAACCTGCCGGTTCGTCACGTAGCGTTCGAACCAAAAATCAAAGTCCATGGCAAAGCGCAGAC
>NZ_JBIVJB010000145.1:1857-7679 GCF_044750025.1 Pseudomonas sp. NPDC088885
CGCGTCGCGGAGAAGTTGCGGTGAGCAAGCTTTTCGCCAAGCCATTGCCTGGCGGCAGCTTTTTGATGCTGCTGCTGTTTATCGGCGTGCTCGTGTCGGCCATCGGCGTGTCTTACAGCGCGCACTGGAACCGCCAGTTGCTCAACAATCTTTATAACGAACTCAGCGTGCGCGACAAGGCGCAGGCCGAGTGGGGCCGTTTGATTCTTGAACAAAGCACCTGGACCGCGCACAGCCGGATCGAAGTGCTGGCCAGCGAACAATTGAAAATGCACATTCCGGGCGCGGCTGACGTGAAGATGGTGGCGCCATGATGAAACTCGAAGGCGCACTCTTCCCGTGGCGCTTCCGCCTGATGGTGGCACTGCTCGGCGTGATGGTCGCAGCAATCTGCTGGCGCATCATCGACCTGCAAGTGGTTGACCGTGACTTCCTCAAAGGTCAAGGCGACGCACGCAGTCTGCGTCACATCCCGATTCCGGCTCACCGTGGTCTGATCACCGACCGTAACGGCGAGCCTTTGGCCGTCAGTACGCCGGTGACCACCCTGTGGGCCAACGCCAAGGAAATGCAGTCGGCCAAAGAGAAATGGCCGGCACTGGCGGCAGCCCTGGGTCAGGATCCGAAAGCCCTGACCGAGCGTCTCGAAGCTCAGGCCAACAAAGAATTCATTTATCTGGTGCGCGGGCTGACCCCCGAGCAGGGCCAGGCTGTGCTTGATCTGAAAGTGCCGGGCGTTTACGGCATCGAAGAATTCCGCCGCTTCTATCCGGCAGGTGAAGTTACTGCGCACATGGTCGGCTTTACCGACATCGATGACCACGGTCGTGAAGGCGTCGAACTCGCCTACGACGAGTGGCTCGCCGGTGTGCCGGGCAAACGGCAGGTCATCAAGGATCGGCGCGGTCGGCTGATCAAGGATGTCCAGGTCACCAAAAACGCCAAGGCCGGCAAGCCCTTGGCGTTGTCCATTGACCTGCGTCTGCAATACCTGGCCAACCGCGAGCTGCGTAACGCAATCATCGAAAACGGCGCCAAGGCCGGCAGTCTGGTGATCATGGACGTGAAGACCGGCGAGATCCTCGCCATGGTCAACCAGCCGACCTACAACCCGAACAACCGTCGCAACCTGCAACCGGCGATGATGCGTAACCGCGCGATGATCGACGTGTTCGAACCGGGTTCGACCATGAAAGCCATCTCGATGGCCGCCGCGATCGAAACCGGTCGCTGGAAACCGAGCGATACCGTCGAGGTTTATCCAGGCACCTTGCAGATCGGCAAATACACCATCAAGGACGTTTCCAGGTCCGAAGGTCCGGTGCTCGACCTCACCGGCATCCTGATCAATTCCAGTAACGTCGGCATGAGTAAGGTCGCGTTCGATATCGGCGGCGAAACGATTTTCCGCCTTGCGCAGAAAGTCGGCCTCGGCCAGGACACCGGCCTCGGCTTCCCGGGCGAGCGCGTCGGCAACCTGCCGAACTACCGCGAGTGGCGCAAGGCTGAAACCGCAACCCTGTCTTACGGCTACGGTATTTCCGTGACCGCGATTCAGCTGGTGCACGCCTTCTCGGCGCTGGCCAACAACGGTCGTCTCGCGCCGCTGACCCTGATCAAAACCGACAAGCCGCCGCAGACCACGCAAGTGCTGCCGGAAGCCGTCGCGAAAACCATGCAAGGCATGCTCACCCAAGTGATCGAAGCACCGCGCGGCGTATTCCGTGCGCAGGTGCCGGCGTATCACGTGGCGGGCAAGTCGGGTACTGCACGTAAAACGTCGGTAGGTACCAAGGGCTACGCCGAAAACTCGTACCGCTCGCTGTTCGCCGGTTTCGGCCCGATGAGCGATCCGCGTTACGCCATCGTTGTGGTGATCGACGAACCAAGCAAGGCCGGCTACTTCGGTGGTCTGGTATCGGCGCCAGTGTTCAGCCGTGTGATGTCCGGCACTCTGCGTCTGATGAACGTGACCCCGGACAATCTGCCGGCGACACAACAGGCCAACGCCACCCCGGTCATACCGCTGAAAGCCAATGGAGGGCGCGGCTGATGTCATTAAGTCTGAACAAGATATTCCCCCACGCCGGCCACGATCTGTTGATCCGTGAATTGGCGCTGGACAGCCGTAACGTACGCGCTGGCGATCTGTTCCTCGCCGTGCCGGGCGGCAAATTCGATGGCCGTGCGCACATCGCTGATGCACTGCAACGCGGTGCTGCCGCTGTAGCTTATGAAGTCGAAGGCGCCACTGTGCTGCCGATCACCGACGTGCCGCTGATCCCGGTCAAGGGCCTGGCTGCGCAACTGTCGGACATCGCCGGGCGTTTTTACGGTGAGCCAAGTCATCACCTGAACCTGGTGGGCGTGACCGGCACCAACGGTAAAACCAGCGTGACCCAACTGGTTGCGCAGGCGCTGGATCTGCTCGGTCAGCATTGCGGCATCGTCGGCACGCTGGGTTCCGGCTTCTATGGCGCACTGGAAAGCGGTCTGCACACCACGCCGAATCCGATTGCCGTGCAAGCGACATTGGGCGACCTGAAAAAGGCTGGCGCCAAAGCCGTGGCCATGGAAGTGTCGTCCCATGGTCTGGATCAGGGCCGCGTCACTGCACTGGCGTTCGACGTGGCGGTGATGACCAACCTGTCCCGCGATCACCTGGATTATCACGGCAGCATGGAGGCGTACGCCGAGGCCAAAGCCAAGCTGTTCGCCTGGAATGACCTGAAGTGCCGCGTGGTCAACCTTGACGACGATTTCGGCCGGCAACTGGCCGCTGAAAAACGTGAGTCGCGTTTGATCACCTATAGCCTGCTCGACAGTAGCGCCTATCTGTATTGCCGCGAAGCGCAGTTCGACGACCACGGTGTGCGCGCCACATTGGTCACGCCGCAGGGTGAACATCTCGTGCGTAGCACGCTGCTCGGTCGCTTCAACCTGAGCAACGTCCTTGCTGCGGTCGGCGCATTGCTCGGTCTGGATTACGCGCTCGACGAAATTCTCAAAGTGCTGCCGAAACTCGAAGGCCCGGCCGGACGCATGCAGCGTCTTGGCGGTGGCACGCAACCGTTGGTGGTGGTCGATTACGCCCACACCCCGGACGCATTGGAAAAGGTTCTGACCGCGCTGCGCCCGCACGTCAAAGGTCAATTGCTGTGCCTGTTCGGCTGCGGCGGTGACCGTGATCGCGGCAAGCGTCCG
Organism: Pseudomonas sp. NPDC088885; assembly: GCF_044750025.1. Taxonomy (NCBI): domain Bacteria; kingdom Pseudomonadati; phylum Pseudomonadota; class Gammaproteobacteria; order Pseudomonadales; family Pseudomonadaceae; genus Pseudomonas; species Pseudomonas sp. NPDC088885. The sequence goes on from NZ_JBIVJB010000145.1 coordinate 5,062, forward strand.
TTGATGGCTGAAGTGGTCGAGCGTCTGGCCGATCAGGTGCTGGTCACCGACGACAACCCGCGTACTGAAGATCCGGCAGTGATTTTCGATGACATCCGCGCCGGTTTCACGGCTGTGGATAAAGTCAGCTTCGTTGCTGGCCGTGGTCAGGCGATTGCACAACTGATTGCCGGCGCGTCGGCCGATGACGTGATCGTCCTGGCCGGTAAAGGTCACGAGGACTATCAGGAAATCAACGGCGAGCGTCACGCTTTCTCCGACTTGGTCGAGGCTGATCACGCCCTGACCGCTTGGGAGGTGGCCCATGCTTAAGGCCCTGAAACTCAGCGAACTGTCCAACGCTCTCGATGCCCGTTTGATTGCTGGTGATGCCAGCTTCGACGGCGTCAGCATCGACAGCCGTGCGATCCAGCCAGGCCAACTGTTTATTGCGCTGACCGGCCCGCGTTTCGACGGTCATGACTATTTGAATGACGTCGCCGCCAAAGGCGCGGTGGCTGCGCTGGTCGAGCGTGAAGTCGCCGACAGCACTTTGCCGCAATTGCTGGTGAAAGATACCCGTCAGGCCCTCGGCCAGTTGGGCGCGCTGAACCGCGCTGCTTTCACTCAGCCAGTCGCCGCGATCACCGGTTCCAGCGGCAAGACCACGGTCAAGGAGATGCTCGCGAGCATCCTGCGCACGCGCGGCCCGGTGCTGGCGACCCGTGGCAACCTGAACAACGACCTCGGCGTACCGCTGACCCTGATCGAACTGGCCGCGGAACACACCTCGGCCGTGATCGAATTGGGCGCCTCGCGTCTGGGTGAAATCGCCTACACCGTCGGGCTGACCAAGCCGCACGTAGCGATTCTGAACAATGCCGGCACCGCTCACGTCGGTGAGTTTGGCGGCCCGGAGAAAATCGTCGAAGCCAAAGGCGAAATCATCGAAGGGCTGGCGGCCGATGGCATCGCAGTGCTCAACCTCGATGACAAGGCTTTCGGTATCTGGAAGACCCGCGCTGCCGGTCGCAAGGTGTTGACCTTCGCCCTGAGCAACACGCAGGCGGACTTTTACGCCAGCGACCTGACCACCGATGCCCGTGGTTGCCCGGCCTTCAATCTGCACACACCTGAAGGTGTCGAGCGCGTTCAACTGAACCTGCTCGGCACCCATAACGTCGCCAATTCCATGGCCGCTGCCGCTGCCGCTCACGCCTTGGGCGTGTCGCTGTTCGGCATCGCCACCGGGCTTGGCGCGGTGCAACCGGTCAAGGGTCGCACCGTCGCGCAACTGGCGAAGAACGGCATGCGCGTGATCGATGATACTTACAACGCAAACCCCACCTCGATGTGCGCGGCCGTTGATATACTAGCCGGCTTTTCCGGCCGCACCGTCCTGGTGCTCGGGGATATCGGCGAGTTGGGCGATTGGGCGGAGCAGGGGCACCGCGACGTGGGCGAGTACGCCCGGGGCAAGGTTTCCGCGCTTTACGCCGTCGGGCCAAACATGGTTCACGCCGTCAACGCATTCGGTGAACAGGCGCATCACTTCGGCACGCAAGCCGAGCTGATCCAGGCCCTCGACGCCGAGCAGGATACAAACACCACTATTTTGATCAAGGGTTCGCGCAGTGCAGCGATGGAAAACATCGTTGCGGCTCTGTGCGGATCCAGTCTGGAGAAACATTAATGCTGCTGCTGCTAGCGGAGTATCTGCAACAGTTCTACAAAGGCTTCGCGGTCTTTCAGTACCTGACCCTGCGCGGGATTCTCGGTGTGCTGACCGCGCTGGTTTTGTCGCTGTGCTATGGCCCGTGGATGATCCGCACCCTGCAGAACCGTCAGATCGGTCAATCCGTGCGTAACGACGGCCCGCAATCGCACCTGTCCAAGTCGGGCACCCCGACCATGGGCGGCGCACTGATTCTGTCTTCGATCGGCGTCAGCACTTTGCTTTGGGCTGACCTGAGCAACCGCTACGTCTGGACTGTGTTGCTGGTGACCCTGCTGTTCGGCGCCATCGGCTGGGTCGACGATTACCGCAAAGTCATCGAGAAGAACTCCCGTGGCCTGCCGAGCCGCTGGAAGTATTTCTGGCAGTCGGTGTTCGGCCTCGGCGCGGCGATCTTCCTTTATATGACCGCGTCCACCCCGGTGGAAACCACGCTGATCCTGCCGATGCTCAAGGACTACAGCATTCCGCTGGGCCTCGGTTTCATCGTGCTGACCTACTTTGTGATCGTCGGTTCGAGCAACGCGGTCAACCTCACTGACGGCCTCGACGGTCTGGCGATCATGCCCACCGTGATGGTTGGCGGTGGCCTGGGCATCTTCTGCTACCTGTCGGGTAACGTGAAATTCGCTGAATACCTGCTGATCCCTTACGTGCCGGGCGCGGGCGAACTGATCGTGTTCTGCGGCGCGCTGATTGGCGCCGGGCTGGGCTTCCTCTGGTTCAACACCTATCCAGCGCAAGTGTTCATGGGCGATGTCGGTGCCCTGGCACTCGGCGCGGCACTGGGCACCATCGCGGTGATCGTCCGTCAGGAAATCGTCCTGTTCATCATGGGCGGCGTGTTCGTCATGGAAACCCTGTCAGTCGTCATTCAGGTTGCGTCCTTTAAGCTGACCGGTCG
>NZ_JBIVJB010000146.1:0-7671 GCF_044750025.1 Pseudomonas sp. NPDC088885
TACAAAATCGACATCCAGCAGGGCAATGTCGTCACGCAGGATATGATAGACCAGTTACGCCCGGGAATGACCCGGCCGCAAGTACGGTTTATTATGGGTAACCCCCTGCTGACCGACACGTTCCATGCCGATCGCTGGGATTACCTGTATAGCCTGCAACCGGGTGGCGGTGAACGCCAACAGGAACGCGTCAGCGTTATCTTCAACTCTAACGACCAGCTTGTCAGCTTGTCCGGTGACTTTATGCCGGGCGTCAGCCGTGACGAAGCCATTCTCGGTAAGGACAGTGGCACTAACGTGACCGCTCCTGCTGAAAACACCGAGAAGCCAGCACCGGAAAAACCGGTCAAGCCAGGTTCCTTGCTGGATCAGATCCAGAAGGACGTCGATGGTGTGGAAACCGTTCCGGTTCCGACACCAGAGCCGCTGGACACCACGCCGCAATAATTTGCGACGCAATAAAAAACCCGGAAATTCCGGGTTTTTTATTGTCTGGCGTTTGGCATCTTAAAGATTTCGGGCTTTTGCCTCAGCTGCTTTGGCCGCACGCAAGCGTCGAACTTCTTTCGGATCGGCGAGCAAAGGGCGATAAATCTCGATGCGCTCCCCCGCCTGAATCACCCGCGAATCGGGATCCGGCACGACCTTGCCGAAAATCCCCAACGGACATTCCGCCAGATTCAACTCAGGAAACTCTTCAGCAATCCCCGAGGCGAGCACCGCAGCACGCACTGTCGTGCCATCTGCCACGCTGACCGTGCCCAGAACCTGGCGATCAACCGCGGCATACACCACTTCTATCTCGATCACCGGCTTAACCATGCATCTGCTTGGCGCGCTGGCAGAACGCATCCACCAACGTGTTGGCAGCCTGATTGAACAGCGGCCCCAACGTCGCACGCACCAGCGGCCCCGCGTAATCGAACGATAAATCCAGGCTGATCTTGCAGGCCTTTTCGTTCAACGCCTTGAATACCCAGACGCCGTGCAACTGGTTGAATGGGCCTTCCTCAAGATTCATCTCGATCGACTGCCCCGGCACCAGTGTATTGCGCGTGACGAAATGCTGACTCAGCCCGCCCTTCGCCACGCCTACACTGGCGCGCATGTGCTCAGGCGAGCTTTCCAGCACCTCGGCCTCCGAGCACCACGGGAGAAATTCCGGGTAACGCGCCACGTCGTTGACCAGGTCGTAAAGGAATTGCGCCGGGTATGGCAACAGGGCTGAGCGTTGAATATGAGTCGTCATGTAAGCGTTACTTCCAGAGCTGAGCGGCAAACACTACAACAATGCCGATTGGCGCCACGTAGCGCATCAAGAACAGAGACAGGGCAAACAATTTCGGGTTGCGGATCGACAACTCGTCACGCACCGCTTCACGCCCCATCACCCATCCGGCGAACAATACAAAACACAGGCCACCGAGCGGCAACATGATCCGCGAGGTGAAGAAATCGATCACACCGAAGAAGTCCAGACCGCTCTTCGCACCCCATTGGTAGAGATGGAACAGACCGTCTTCGTTCACGAAAAATTTGGCTTCCTTCCAGATATTGAAGGAAAACACCGTGCCCAAACCGACGAACCAGCAGGTAAACGCCAACCAGAACGTCACCCAGGCGCGGCTGACTTTGGTGCGTTCAACCAGATACGCCACCATCGGTTCGAGCAAAGAAATCGCCGAACTCCAGGCCGCAACGGCGACCAGCACGAAGAACACCACGCCCATCAATTGGCCGAAGGCTACGTTACCAAAGGCAAATGGCAGGCTGACGAACATCAGGCCCGGGCCTTCGCTCGGGTTCAGGCCGGCGGCGAAGACGATCGGAAACAACGCCAGACCAGCGACCAGCGAGACAAAGGTATCAAGCAGCGCCACGCCGACCACCGTGCCGGACAGCGACGCGTTCTTCGGCATGTACGCGCCGTAGATCATGATCGAGCCGACGCCGACGCTCAGCGAGAAGAACGCGTGGCCCATCGCAGGCAACAGACCGTCGAGGACTTTTTCCGGGTGGAAGTCGAACATGAAATGCACGCCTTCCATGAAATGTCCGGTGGTCATGCTGTAGCCGAGCAGCACCAGCACCATCACAAACAGCAACGGCATCATGATGCGCAGGCTGCGTTCCAGCCCGGCGACCACGCCTTTGGCGATGACGAAGGCGGACAGCAGCATAAAAATCGTGTGCCAAAGTGTCAGGCGCCATGGATCGGCGATGACATTGCCGAAATACGCACCGACTTGATCGGCCGTCGCGCCCTGGAAGTCACCGCGACCCATGTCGACGATGTAATCCAGCGACCAGCCGCCGACCACGCTATAGAAAGACAGGATCAGCAATGCCGTGATCATCCCGGCAAACGCGCCCCACGACCATTTGGCCGAGTGCCCGGCTTCCAGCGCCAATACCTTCAAGGCGTTCGCCGGACTCTGCCGCGCGCGGCGGCCGATCAGGGTTTCAGCGAGCATGACCGGGATGCCGATCAGGGCGATACACGCCAGAAACATCAGTACAAACGCACCGCCGCCGTAGACCCCGACCATGTAGGGGAATTTCCAGATACTACCCAGTCCCACGGCCGAACCGGTCGCGGCGAGTATGAATACCCAGCGGCTAGCCCAACTGCCGTGGACAGAAACCTTGTCTGTCGACATCGTTTATCACGCCCAAGCGTTAGAAAAAGAGGCCGCATTGTCCGGGATTCACTCAACCTGCTCAAGCACGCAGCATCACCGTAGCCGACGGCCGTTTATCTCCATATAATGCCGCCCCTATGGCTAAACAGAAGAAACACCCAACAGGGACCATCGCGCAGAACAAAAAGGCGCGACACGATTACTTCATCGAGCATAAGTTCGAGGCTGGTCTGGTCCTGGCCGGCTGGGAAGTAAAAAGTCTGCGGGCAAGCAAGCTACAGCTGGTTGACAGCTATGTCCTGCTCAAGGATGGCGAAGCGTGGCTGCTCGGTAGCCACATCACGCCTCTGATGACCGCAAGTACCCACGTCATCGCTGACCCGGTGCGCACACGCAAATTGCTGCTCAACCGCCGCGAGCTGGAAAAGCTTGCCGCGATGGTGCAGCAAAAGGGTTACGCCTGCGTCTGCCTGTCCTGGTACTGGAGCAAGCACATGGTCAAGTGCGAGATTGCTCTGGGCAAGGGCAAGAAGGAATACGACAAGCGTGACACCGAGCGCGAACGCGATGCTGGTCGTGAGCTGCAGCGTGCTGTGCGCAACAAGGGCAAGGAAGATTAATTTCTTCTGCCTTTAAAGCGTATTCGCGAGCAAGCCCGCTCCCACATTTGGAATGCATTTCAAATGTGGGAGCGGGCTTGCTCGCGAAAGCTATGGCAGCATCAACACATAAACAACTGATCACATGCCCTTGCGCCGCTCCGCCCGAGCCATGCGCTGAACCTCCTGCCGCACCTCTTCCAGCACTTCCTGCACATACAAAATGTGTCGGCTGGAGACTTCCCGCGCTTGCTCCGCGCGACCTTCAATAATCGCCAGATACAATTCCCGATGCTGGGTGATCAGCATGTCGCGGGTTTCCGTGCGCTGCTTGTACATGCCGCCGATGTTGGTCACCACGTTGCGCTTGAGCAGATCGAACAAACCACGAATGGTGTGCAGCAACACCGCGTTATGACTGGCTTCGGCAATCGCCAGATGGAATTTCGCATCCGCCGCACCCTCCTCCACCCGACTGACTTCGTCGTGGCGCGAGTAGCAATCCTGCAACTCATCGAACGCCGCCGTCAGCCGTTCACGATCGACGTCCGTCGCGCGCAATGCTGCGTAATAGGCGCACGATGCCTCCAGGGTGTGGCGAAACTCGAGCAAGTCGCGCTGCGCTTCAGGATTGTTTTCGAGCAGATGCAGCAGCGGATCGCTGAACGTTGAGCCCAGGCTTTCCACCACATAATTGCCGCCGCCCTGACGGCTGACCAGCAAGCCTTTGGCCGCGAGCTTCTGAATCGCCTCACGCAATGACGGACGCGATACGCCGAATTGCTCGGCCAGCGTGCGCTCCGCCGGAAGCCGTTCACCGGACTTCAGCGTGCCCTCAAGGATCATCCCCTCGAGTCGCTCGACAATATCGTCAGACAAACGGCGCTGACGTATCTGATCAAACCCCATAACTCACTTCTCCACGATCCCGACCGCTCGCCGGGCTCTCTATTCTGGCCTATCGGCGCCTTGCCGACACCTACCAGACGCCACTTCGTCGAAGCGGATCAGACGCGATCTGCGCTGCACGTTCGACAAAAGTTTTAGGGCGACAAATTGACACACCGATACCGAGGCTTTTACCCTAGCGAACAGCGATTGTAAATTGGTCTTACCAATTAACCAAGAACGCTGACAGTGCCTGACCAACAACAATTAGGGGCCACCCCATATGCAAACCTGGCAACAGCTCTACAGCCCGCTCGGCAGTCTCGGCGTGTCCGCACTCGCGGCCGTCATCCCCATCGTGTTCTTTTTCCTCGCGCTGGCGGTGTTCCGTCTCAAGGGCCACGTGACCGGGAGCATCACCCTCGCCCTGTCGATTGCCGTGGCGATCTTCGCGTTTCAAATGCCGGTCGACATGGCTTTCGCCGCCGCCGGTTATGGTTTCGCCTACGGTTTGTGGCCGATTGCCTGGATCATTGTCGCGGCGGTGTTCCTCTACAAACTGACGGTGAAAAGTGGTCAGTTCGAGGTCATTCGCAGTTCGGTGTTATCAATTACTGACGACCAGCGCCTGCAAGTGCTGCTGATCGGTTTCTGCTTCGGTGCGTTCCTGGAAGGTGCCGCCGGTTTCGGCGCGCCCGTGGCGATTACCGCCGCGCTACTTGTCGGGTTGGGCTTCAACCCGCTGTACGCCGCTGGCCTGTGCCTGATCGCCAACACCGCACCGGTTGCGTTCGGCGCCTTGGGGATCCCGATCATCGTTGCCGGCCAAGTGACCGGGATTGACGCGTTCAAGATCGGCGCCATGACCGGTCGCCAACTGCCGCTGCTGTCGCTGTTCGTGCCGTTCTGGCTGGTATTCATGATGGATGGCCTGCGCGGGGTGCGCGAAACATGGCCGGCTGCATTGGTCGCGGGCCTGAGCTTCGCCATCACCCAATACTTCACCTCCAACTTCATTGGCCCGGAACTGCCGGACATCACTTCGGCGCTAGCGAGCCTGATTTCCCTGACCCTGTTCCTCAAAGTCTGGCAACCGAAACGCGCCGCCGGCGCGCAAATCGCAGGCGCCACTTCCAGCGCTGCGATTACCGCCAGCGTCGGTGGTTTCGGCCAGAAGCGCACCACCGTGGCTTCGCCTTACAGCCTCGGGGAAATTTTCAAAGCGTGGTCGCCGTTCCTGATCCTCACCGTGCTGGTAACGATCTGGACGCTGAAGCCTTTCAAAGCGATGTTCGCCGCTGGCGGCTCGATGTACAGCTGGGTGTTCAACTTTGCGATTCCGCACCTTGATCAACTGGTGATCAAGACCGCACCGATCGTTGCTGCGCCAACCGCGATTCCAGCGGTGTTCAAACTCGATCCGATTTCCGCGACCGGCACGGCGATTTTCTTCTCGGCGCTGATCTCGATGCTGGTGCTGAAGATCAATTTCAAAACTGGTCTGACCACTTTGAAAGAAACCTTCTACGAACTGCGCTGGCCTATTCTGTCGATCGGCATGGTGTTGGCGTTCGCCTTTGTCACCAACTATTCCGGCATGTCCTCGACCATGGCCTTGGTGCTGGCCGGCACTGGCGCGGCGTTCCCGTTCTTTTCGCCGTTCCTCGGCTGGCTCGGCGTGTTCTTGACCGGTTCCGATACATCGTCCAACGCGCTGTTCAGTTCGCTGCAAGCAACCACTGCACACCAGATCGGCGTCAACGATGTCCTGCTGGTAGCGGCCAATACCAGCGGCGGCGTGACCGGCAAAATGATCTCGCCACAATCGATCGCCGTAGCCTGCGCCGCGACCGGTTTGGTCGGCAAGGAATCGGATCTGTTCCGCTTCACCCTCAAGCACAGCCTATTCTTTGCAACGATTGTCGGTCTGATCACTCTGGCTCAGGCCTACTGGTTCACCGGCATGCTGGTGCACTAAACCTACAAGAACCATGGAAAAAACCGACGCCGGTTCGTGATGCCGGCGTCAGCAATTCACCACCCGGTCTGTAAGGCTGCTGAAAGCAACACTCTCTATATTCAGCAGCCTCAGCGGACGGATAACCGGGACCACCCGGAGACACGCCTGATGAGCGAGCTTTTTTACAACGCCGTGCCAAACGCGACCCGTGTGGCACCGCCACTGCCCGAGCCTCGGCAATACCCCAGCGAGAAACCGTCGCGGGTCTACCTGTTCGGTACGTGCGTGGTCGACCTGTTCTACCCCGAAGCCGGGATGGACGCGATCCACTTGCTGGAGCGCGAAGGGATTCGGGTCGAGTACCCGCAAGGGCAGAGTTGCTGCGGTCAACCCGCCTACACCTCGGGTTACACCGAGCAGGCGCGGACGGTAGCGCGCTCGCAACTGGCGCTGTTCGCCGGCGATTATCCGGTGGTGGTGCCGTCGGGTTCCTGCGCGGGCATGCTGCGCGAGCATTACGCCGACTTGTTCAAGGACGAGCCGGACACGTTGAAACAGGTTCAGGCCCTCGCGGCCCGCACCTATGAACTGGCCGAGTTTCTGCTGTTCGTCTGCAAGGTGCAGCTCAAGGACAGCGGCGAACCGGTCAAAGTCGCGCTGCACACTTCGTGTTCGGCACGCCGCGAAATGAACACCCACCTGCACGGTCGCGAGTTGTTGGCGCAGTTGAGCAACGTGGAACGGGTCAACCACGACCACGAAAGCGAATGCTGTGGCTTCGGCGGAACATTCAGCGTCCGTATGCCAGACATTTCCGGCGCGATGGTGGCTGACAAGACCCGCTCGCTTAAGGATTCCGGCGCGCATAAGGTGTTGAGCGCCGACTGTGGCTGTTTGATGAACATCAACGGCGCATTGGAGAAACAAAAAGAAACGCTACGCGGGCAACATCTCGCCAGCTTTCTGTGGCAACGAACCGGAGGTGCGCAATGAGCACTTCCGCGATTATTCCTACGGTCGCCGTAGAAGAAGATTTCCGCACCCGGGCCCACAACGCCTTGGGTGATCAGCAGTTGCGGAACAACTTCCGCACTGCGATGGATTCATTGATGACCAAACGGGCAGCCGCTTTCAGCGATGCCCACGAAAGAGAACACTTGCGTGCTCTGGGCAACTCGATCAGAGCCCGCGCGCTCTCCAAGTTGCCCGACCTGCTCGAGCAACTGGAAACAAACCTGACCCGCAACGGTGTGACAGTGCACTGGGCGGAAACGGTGGACGAGGCCAATGGCATCGTCTTATCGATCATCCGTGCTCACGAGGCGCGGCAAGTGATCAAGGGCAAATCGATGGTCAGCGAAGAGATGGAGATGAACCATTTCCTCGAGGCTCAAGGCATTGAATGCCTGGAGTCCGACATGGGGGAATACATCGTCCAGCTCGACCACGAGAAGCCTTCACACATCATTATGCCGGCGATCCACAAGAATGCCGGTCAGGTCGCGTCCTTGTTCCACGACAAACTTGGCGTGGAATACACCAAGGACGTTGACCAACTCATTCAGATCGGTCGCAGAGTCCT
>NZ_JBIVJB010000147.1:0-4278 GCF_044750025.1 Pseudomonas sp. NPDC088885
TGACCATGGTTGAAAATAGCGAACTACGCAAAGCCGGCCTCAAATTGACCATCCCACGGGTCAAGATCATCAAAATCCGCGACTCTACCGAGCCGCTTCACATGAGTGCCGAGTACGTCTACAAGGCGTTGATGGAAGCTGGCGAGGACGTCGGTCTGGCCACGGTTTACCGTGTTCTGACCCAGTTCGAAGCAGCTGGCCTGGTGGTCCGTCACAACTTCGACGGCGGCCACGCGGTATTCGAACTGGCTGACGGTGGCCACCACGACCATATGGTCAACGTGGAAACCGGTGAAGTGATCGAGTTCTTCGACGAAGAAATCGAAAAACTTCAGAAGTCGATCGTCGAGAAGCATGGCTTTGAGATGGTTGATCACAACCTGGTGCTGTACGTCCGCAAGAAAAAGTAAGCATGTCGCGCGAATTCAGGTTCGCGAAACGAGCGAAGGCGACCCAAGGGTCGCCTTCGTGCTTTCTATTGTTTCAAAATCTTAAACTTTCGCGGTAACCACCATTTTTTTCGCGTGAGCCAACGATTCCTTGGTCAGATCGATGCCGCCGAGCATCCGTGCGACTTCTTCTATTCGTTCGGTCTTGCTCAGCTTGGACACGGCTGTGTGGGTTGCCTCATCGCCACGCACCTTGTGCACAAACAGGTGCTGATGACCCTGCGCGGCCACCTGCGGCAAATGCGTCACCGTCAGTACCTGCCCGCGTTCACCCAGACGACGTAGCAACTGGCCGACAATTTCCGCCGTCGGGCCACCAATGCCCACGTCCACTTCGTCGAATACCAGCGTTGGCACCCGGGATGTCTGTGCGGTGATTACCTGAATCGCCAGGCTGATCCGCGACAGCTCACCACCGGATGCCACTTTTGCCAGCGCTTTGAGCGGTTGCCCGGGGTTGGCGCTGACCAACAATTCTACCTGTTCCAACCCGTTCGGCAGCAGTTCGTCACTGCTGTTGGCGCGCAGCTCGATGGTGAATCGGCCGCCGGGCATGCCCAGACGCTGAATCTCTTGTTCCACTGCACTGGCAAGACTGCCGGCGGCCTGATGGCGCAGATCGCTCAGCTCGCGAGCCTTCTCCTGATAATGGCGGGCGTAGGAGGCCAGCTCCTCACCCAGACGCTCGATGGATTCGTCGTTGGCATTCAGGGTTTCGATTTCATCCAGCAGCTTCTGCTGCATTTCCGCGACTTCGGTCGGCTGGATCCGGTGTTTGCGCGCCAGCGTATAAATAGCGTCGAGGCGTTCTTCCAGATATTGCAGTCGTGCCGGATCGGCATCGAAGTTGTCGAGGAATCGATTGAGTTCACCGACAGCCTCTTCAACCTGAATCTGCGCGCTGGTCAGCAAGCTGCTGGCTTCGCCCAGTGCGCCGACCGAATTATTCACGCTCGACAGGCGATTGAGACTGGCGGTCAGTGCGTTCAGGACATTACCCGAATCACTTTCGCTGCATTGCTCGACCACTTGCCGGCAAATGCCCAGCAAGGTTTCAGCGTTGGTCAGGTTTTTGTGTTCCTGCTCCAGTTGCTCCAGTTCGTTATCGCCGAGACCGAGGTTTTCCAGTTCTTCGAGCTGATAGCTGAGCAGTTGATGGCGCGCGCGTTGTTCGTCGCCGGAATTGGAAAGGCGCTCCAGTTCCTGACGGGTCTGGCGCCAGCGCTGCGCAGCCAGTTGAACCTGACGGGCCAGATCGGTCGCGCCGGCGTATTCGTCGAGCAAACGGCGATGGGTATCGGTTTTCAGCAGCGACTGGTGTTCATGCTGGCTGTGGATATCGATCAGCAATTCGCCAAGGGACTTGAGGTCGCCGAGCGGGCAGGGCGTGCCGTTGATGTAGCCACGCGAACGGCCTTCGCTGGTGATGACCCGACGGAGGATGCACGGGCCGTCGATGTCCAGATCGCGCTCGGCCAGCCAGGCGCTGGCCTCGGGGATGTCGACCAGATCGAACGTCGCGAGGATGTCGGCCTTGTCGGCGCCCGGGCGAACCACGCCGCTGTCGGCACGATCGCCCAGGGTCAGGCCGAGGGCGTCGAGCATGATCGACTTGCCGGCGCCGGTTTCCCCTGTGATCACGCTCATCCCGCGATCAAGTTCGAGATCGAGATGTTCAACGATGGCGTAGTTATGTACGGACAGGTGCACCAGCATAAAGGCCGCTCCCAGGCTTTAGGTCTGGTTATTTATACAGTGTTTTGTTTCGGCCTGACAATGCCCTCGCTTAGCTCGATTTGCTTGAACCGCAAAACTTCTTAGCGCATCAGGGAATGAGAATGCGGCACTTTTTTGTAGGGTTAATGCTTGAAGGCCCTTGAAGCCTGATTTTGCGGCCCCATATATCGGGACAGAAGCGCGGGTCAGGCTCGCGGAAGAAATTGAAAGGAGAATTCTATGGCTGACGAACAGACAGTAGATACGCAAAACCCAGATGCCCCTCAGGCGCCGGAAGGTTCGAGTGATGACCTGGCGACCCGTGTGCAAGTGCTCGAAGAGCAATTGGCCGCAGCGCAAGATCAATCTCTGCGCGTAGCTGCCGATCTGCAGAACGTCCGCCGCCGTGCCGAACTGGACGTCGAGAAGGCGCACAAATTCGCCCTGGAGAAATTCGCCAGCGATTTGCTGCCGATCGTCGACAGTCTGGAGCGCGGTCTCGAGTTGTCGAACCCGGACGACGAAAGCATCCGTCCGATGCGTGAAGGCATCGAGCTGACGCTGAAAATGTTCCACGACACCCTCAAGCGTTATCAGCTTGAAGCGATCGATCCGCATGGCGAACCGTTCAACGCTGTTTACCATCAGGCGATGGCTGCACAGGAAAGCGCCGACGTAGAACCGAACAGCGTTTTGAAAGTGTTTCAGAAAGGCTACCAGCTCAACGGTCGCCTGTTGCGCCCGGCCATGGTTGTGGTCAGCAAGGCGCCTGCGCCAATTTCGCCTTCGATTGACGAGAAGGCTTGAAATTAGCCGCAAGGCCCCCATTTAGAAGTCAAGCGTTTAAGTGCTACCGCAGTCAGCCACCACTGCTGCGGCATCCAAATCCAAAGTTTCGGGAGAGTTAACATGGGCAAAATTATCGGTATCGACCTGGGGACCACCAACTCCTGCGTCTCCGTGCTGGAAAACGGCAAAGCAAAAGTTATTGAAAACGCTGAAGGCGCGCGTACCACGCCGTCGATCATCGCTTACGCCAACGATGGCGAAATCCTGGTAGGTCAGTCGGCCAAGCGTCAGGCTGTGACCAACCCGCACAACACTCTGTACGCAGTTAAGCGTCTGATCGGTCGTCGTTTCGACGAAGAAGTTGTGCAGAAAGACATTCAGATGGTGCCGTACAAGATCGCCAAGGCTGACAACGGCGACGCTTGGGTTGAAGTGAACGGCCAGAAAATGGCGCCGCCACAAATCTCGGCTGAAATTCTGAAGAAGATGAAGAAGACCGCCGAAGACTACCTCGGCGAGCCAGTGACTGAAGCGGTCATTACCGTTCCGGCCTACTTCAACGACAGCCAGCGTCAGGCGACCAAAGACGCCGGCCGCATCGCGGGTCTGGACGTAAAACGTATCATCAACGAACCAACCGCAGCCGCTCTGGCTTACGGTATGGACAAGGCCAAGGGCGATCACACCGTGATCGTTTATGACCTGGGTGGCGGTACTTTCGACGTCTCCGTGATCGAAATCGCTGAAGTTGACGGCGAGCACCAGTTCGAAGTGTTGGCCACCAACGGTGACACGTTCCTGGGCGGTGAAGACTTTGACATTCGTCTGATCGACTACCTCGTCGACGAATTCAAGAAAGAAAGCGGCATGAACCTCAAAGGTGACCCGCTGGCGATGCAGCGCCTGAAAGAAGCCGCTGAGAAAGCCAAGATCGAACTGTCCTCGAGCCAGTCGACCGACGTTAACCTGCCGTACATCACTGCAGATGCGACCGGTCCTAAGCACCTGAACGTGAAAATCTCGCGTGCCAAGCTTGAAGCACTGGTTGAAGACCTGGTTCAGCGCACCATCGAACCTTGCCGCATCGCCATGAAAGACGCTGGTCTGGACGTTGGCGCGATCAACGACGTGATTCTGGTCGGTGGTCAGACCCGTATGCCGCTGGTACAGAAGCTGGTAACCGATTTCTTCGGTAAAGAAGCACGTAAAGACGTGAACCCGGACGAAGCTGTTGCCATGGGTGCTGCGATTCAGGGCGCTGTTCTGGCCGGTGACGTGAAAGACGTTCTGCTGCTCGACGTCAGCCCGCTGACCCTGGGTATCG
>NZ_JBIVJB010000147.1:4288-7498 GCF_044750025.1 Pseudomonas sp. NPDC088885
ACTCAAACTCACACCGCTAACACTACGTATCGAAACCATGGGTGGCGTGATGACCGCGCTGATCGAGAAAAACACCACGATTCCTACCAAGAAATCGCAAGTGTTCTCGACTGCCGACGACAACCAGGGCGCTGTGACCATTCACGTGCTGCAGGGTGAGCGTAAGCAAGCCACTCAGAACAAGTCCTTGGGCAAGTTCGACCTGGCCGACATTCCACCTGCACCACGTGGCGTGCCACAGATCGAAGTAACCTTCGACATCGATGCCAACGGCATCCTGCACGTCGGCGCGAAAGACAAGGCTACCGGCAAGACTCAGTCGATCGTGATCAAGGCCAACTCCGGTCTGTCCGATGACGAAATTCAGCAAATGATTCGTGATGCTGAAGTCAACGCTGAAGAAGACCGCAAGTTCGAAGAATTGGCCGCTGCCCGTAACCAGGGTGATGCACTGGTTCACTCGACTCGCAAAATGGTTGCTGACGCGGGCGACAAAGTCACCGCCGAAGAGAAGACTGCGATCGAAGCGGCTGTGGTTGCTCTGGAAGCCGCTGTCAAAGGCGACGACAAGGCTGCTATCGAAGCGAAGGTTGAAGAGCTGTCGAAAGTCTCCGCTCCGGTTGCTCAGAAGATGTACGCCGAACAGGCTCAGCCAGCTGATGGCGCAGCCCCGCAAGGCGAATCGGCTGAGAAGGCTGACGACGTTGTCGATGCAGAGTTCGAAGAAGTCAAAGACCACAAGTAAGTTGTTGGTCGGCCGGTTGACTGCCTTCGGGCAGTGACTGGTAGGATGTCGCCGCGCGGGAGCTAGCTCCCGCGTTGGCGTATCTGGAATACGCGAATTTTTACAGCATGCGACAACGTTCGGATGCTGGCGGTATGGCCGGGAATGCTCCTGCTTTTCGCGCCGCAAGTACCGCAGAATCAAAGACCAGGATCGTTGAATTGACGTGAGTTGGGTCCGGGCCTGTATTGGGGCTCAACGAGTTTGGCGATCCTCAGGAGGGGTTTGCCGGACGTCCTCAAGAGTGCAGAAGACTTATGGCAAAGCGTGACTATTACGAAGTGTTGGGTGTCGAGCGTGGCTCAAGCGATGCAGACCTGAAGAAGGCCTATCGTCGTCTGGCGATGAAGCATCACCCGGACCGTAATCCCGATGACAAAGCGTCGGAAGAACTGTTCAAAGAGGCCAACGAGGCCTACGAAGTACTGTCCGATTCCAGCAAACGTGCGGCTTACGACCAGTACGGTCATGCCGGCGTCGACCCAAGCATGGGTGGCGGCGGTGCCGGTTTTGGCGGTCAGAACTTCTCTGACATCTTTGGCGATGTCTTCAGTGATTTCTTCGGTGGTGGTCGCGGCGGTGGTCGTGGCGGCGCTCAGCGTGGCAGTGATCTGCGCTACACCCTCGAGCTGAATCTGGAAGAAGCGGTGCGCGGCACGTCGGTGAATATCCGCGTTCCGACACTGGTCAACTGCAAGCCGTGTGATGGTTCGGGCGCCAAGAAAGGCTCCTCACCATCGACGTGCCCGACCTGCGGCGGCATCGGTCAGGTGCGCATGCAGCAAGGCTTCTTCTCGGTGCAGCAAACCTGCCCGCGTTGCCATGGCCAAGGCAAGATCATTTCCGATCCGTGCGATACCTGCCACGGTGACGGTCGCGTTGAAGAGTACAAAACCCTGTCGGTCAAAGTACCGGCCGGCGTCGACACCGGCGACCGCATTCGTCTGTCCGGCGAAGGCGAAGCGGGTACGCAGGGCGGCCCGACGGGCGATCTGTACGTGGTCATCAACGTGCGCGAGCACGACATCTTCCAGCGTGACGGCAAGCATCTGTTCTGCGAAGTGCCGATCAGCTTCGTCGACGCAGCATTGGGCGGCGAGCTGGAAATCCCGACCCTCGACGGTCGCGTCAAACTGAAAATCCCTGAAGGCACCCAGACCGGCAAGCAGTTCCGTGTACGCGGCAAAGGCGTGGCGCCAGTGCGTGGCGGCGGTGCAGGCGATCTGATGTGCCGCGTTGCGGTCGAAACGCCGGTGAATCTGAACCGTCGTCAGCGCGAACTGCTGGAAGAATTCCGCAGCTCGCTGGCCGACGACAACAGCCATTCACCGAAAACCACCGGTTGGTTTGACGGTGTGAAGCGTTTCTTCGGCGATCTGTAAGGAGTCGGCATGCGACGTATAGCTGTGATGGGCGCTGCTGGGCGCATGGGTAAGATTCTGGTCGAAGCCGTGCAGCAGCGCGCGCCGCTGACCGGTTTGACCGCTGCCGTGGTGCGTCCGGGCAGCACGTTGATCGGCGTCGATGCCGGTGAGCTGGCTTCGCTGGGTCGTATTGGCGTGCCGTTGTCCGCTCACATCGAAGCCGTGGCTGAAGAGTTCGATGTATTGATCGACTTCACCCTGCCCGAAGTGATGCTGAAAAATCTGGCGTTCTGCCGAAAGGCAGGCAAAGCCATGGTCATCGGTACCACCGGGCTGGACGCGGCGCAGAAGCAATTGCTGGCCGATGCCGGGAAAGATATCCCGATCGTGTTTGCCGCCAACTTCAGCGTCGGGGTCAACCTGTCGCTGAAATTGCTCGAGATGACCGCGCGGGTGCTGGGCGATGAGGCTGACATCGAGATCATCGAAGCTCATCACCGGCACAAGATCGACGCACCTTCGGGTACCGCGCTGCGCATGGGCGAAGTGATTGCCGATGCGCTGGATCGTGATCTGCAGAAGGTCGCGGTCTATGGGCGTGAAGGCCACACCGGCGCGCGTGAGCGTGAAACCATTGGTTTTGCCACGGTTCGCGGCGGTGATGTGGTCGGCGATCACACCGTGCTGTTTGCCTGTGAGGGCGAGCGTCTGGAAATCACCCACAAGGCTTCCAGCCGCATGACCTTCGCCAAGGGCGCGGTACGTGCTGCGCTGTGGCTCGACGGTCGCGAGCCGGGCCTGTACGACATGCAAGACGTGCTCGACCTGCATTGATGCATTGCTGAACCCGGCGCAAACGCCCTGTTTGCGCTGGTTTTTCTCCACTCGGCGACGTCCTGTCGCATTCTCCGGCCTTTTCGGCTCTTTAGCGGTGGACCAAAAAAGCCTTTTTCTGTAAGCTACAGCTTTAGTGTGTCCACTAAAAGCGCGCAGAATAATTCAGTGAAGAAGCGGGGTGACGTGTCCATACGTCACTCCGCTATATTACAACCTGCGATCGCC
>NZ_JBIVJB010000148.1:0-7357 GCF_044750025.1 Pseudomonas sp. NPDC088885
GCGAACACGACATCGACATGCTGACCCTCGGCCAGTACCTGCAACCGTCGCGCAGCCACTTGCCGGTGCAGCGTTTCGTGCACCCGGACACCTTCGCCTGGTTCGCCGAAGAAGGTTACAAGATGGGCTTCAAAAACGTTGCGTCGGGCCCGCTGGTACGTTCGTCGTATCACGCCGACGAGCAAGCGAAGCTGGTCAAGGCTGAGTTGATGGGTTCCTGATTCAGCACTGAATAAAATGCCCGCCGTGGCTTTAAGTCCGGCGGGCTTTTTTTTGCCTGCTTTCCTGACTACTGTGTGCGCATGACTTCACACTGGGAGCCCCATGGATGACCGTTCGACCGACCCACAGCCTTTTTCCGCATAAACCCGTGCCGGCGCTGCCGTCAGAGGGCGTGATCGGCGTTATCGCGCCTGCCGGGCCCGGTGCGCTGGACACCGACAAGGCTGTGCAGTGGATGCGCGCTCGCGGTTATGCGCTGAAGGTGTTTCCCGGCGTCTATGAAAAGGATGGCTATCTGGCTGGCAGCGATGAGGTGCGGCTTAACGATCTGCACGCAGCGTTCGCCGATGCCGAGGTCGATGCAATCATTTGCCTGCGCGGCGGCTACGGCACGCCGCGCCTGCTGGATCGGATCGACTACGACCTGCTCAGCCGAAACGCCAAACCCTTTGTCGGTTACAGCGACATCACCGCGCTGCACCTCGCGATCAGCCGTTACGCCGGGTTTGTGACCTTTCACGGGCCGCTGCTCAACGCTGACCTGCTTGGTGACAAAGAACCACCGACCGTGACGTCATTCTTCGCCATGCTGCGCGGTCAGTTGAAAGCGGGGAGTGTGCTCAGCCACCCGGTGGCTTACCCCTTGACCACGGTTGAGCCCGGCATTGCCCATGGGCGTTTGCTCGGTGGCAATCTGGCGATGATCGCGGCGACATTGGGCACGCCTTACGAAATTGATGTCGAAGGGGTGATCCTGCTGATCGAAGACATCAACGAGCCGCTTTATCGCATCGATCGACTGCTGACGCAGATGCGCCTGGCCGGGAAGCTGGCGAGGTTGCGTGGGGTGTTGGTTGGGGATGTCGCGGGGGTGGATGTCGAGGCGTTGAACCGTTTGCTCAAGCAGACATTCGAGCCGTTACGGATTCCGGTGTTGTCGGGGTGGCGCAGCGGGCATTGTGATCCGAACCTGACGCTGCCAATGGGCGCGCTGGTAAGGCTGGATGCCGGGAAGAAGGAATTGATGCTGGAGCAGGATCTGGTGATCAAGGCTTAGAAATAAGTCGCCTGACAGTCAGTCTTCGGGAGCAAGCCCCCTCCCACATTCGACCGTGTTCTTATGCTGAAACTCGATCAACTGTGGGAGCGGGCTTGCTCGCGAAGGCGTCAGTCGCCATACAACCGAGCCACTACTGGGTACGCAAGCTCTCAAGCAGCTTATGCGTCGGATAACCATCCGCCGGCCAGCCAAACGACTGCTGCGCACTGCGGATCGCCTTACGCGTGTTAGCGCCGATAATCCCGTCCGCTGTGCCCGCGTCAAAGTTGCGCGCGCTTAACAGGTTCTGCAGTTCAATGCGCTCGCTGCGGCTGAGCGGCATGTCATCTTTCGGCCAGGTGCCGTTGATCAGACCACCGCCACTGAAGCGCTCAGACAACAAGCCAACCGCCAACGCATACGACGAAGAATTGTTGTACTTGAGGATCGCCCGGAAGTTATCCAGCACCAGAAACGCCGGGCCACGATAACCGGCCGGCAGCAGCAGTGCGGCGGACAATTGCTCGGAGCCCGCCGGAGTCTGACCGCCATTCGGCAGAATCACACCCAGTTGGCGCCATTCAGCGACGGTTTTACGCATCGCACCGTCAGCCAGTGTGTAGTTGAAACCGCTCGGCAGTTGCACCTCGAAACCCCACGGCTGACCCCGCTGCCAGCCGGAGCTTTGCAGGTAGTGCGCGGTCGAGGCCAGCGCATCGGCCGGGCTGCCCCAGATGTCGCGGCGACCATCACCGTCAAAATCCACGGCGTGCGTGTTGTAGGTAGTCGGAATGAACTGGGTCTGACCCATCGCGCCAGCCCAAGAGCCAAGCATCTTCTCCGGCGTGATATCGCCCTGTTGCAGGATCTGCAGCGCGGCAATCAATTGCGCATGGGCAAAGCCAGGACGGCGACCTTCGTAGGCGAGGGTGGCCAGCGAATTGATCACTGACTTTGTGCCCTGGAACTGGCCGAAGTTACTTTCCATGCCCCACACCGACACCAGCGCCTGACGGTCGACGCCGTAACGCTGTTCGATGCTTTGCAGAATGTCGGCGTACTGATTGATCAGCGCCTGACCTTTGCGTACGCGCAACGGCGAAAGCGCGCCATCGAGGTATTCCCACACCGGGCGGGAGAACTCAGGCTGGCTGCGGTCAGCGCGGATGATGCTTGCGTCGAAGCTGACGTTGGCAAATGCGCGATCAAACAGCTCAGGGCTGATGCCGGCGGCCAAGGCATCCTTACGGAAGCCTGCTTGCCATTCGGCAAAGGTCTGGGTCGGCTGAAGATCGAGAGGGTCGGCGGACGGCACTACCGGCGGGATGATCGCTGGGGCCGTGGCGACAGGGGCAGCTTGAAGAGGTTGCGCATCGGCGGCGGTGGGTTTTTCCGCGCAGGCGACAAGCAGGATGAAGCTGGAGGCAGCGATCAATTGGCGAACAGGCCAACGATGGGAAAGACTTAGGGGCATGCACAGTTCCAGGGGAAACGAGTCAAGTGCAGACCTTAACATGAGCGGGGGGTACTGCGCTTTAAGCAGCCAGAAAGTAAGAAGCCTCCCAGCTGTCAGACTGGAAGGCTTCGCGGCGGTAGCTGCCTTTACCCTTGGTTGGTCGTTCCTGGCGACTGCGGAACAGGGGCTGGGCGACGATGGATTTGGCCTTGTTGGGGCCATGCTTTGCTGGCTTTTTGCTCATGAGGGTTCTCTCATTGGGGTGGGTTTTGCGGGGGAAATAATCTGCCGATGTTGGGCGTCTGTCTATAGGGCAAATGTGGGCGTGCATTGTAGGAAACAAGAGCAAAAGATCGCAGCGTGCCGCAGCTCCTACAAGGATCGGTGTAGGAGCTGCCGAAGGCTGCGATCTTTGATCTTATTCAGCAGGCAGTGTCAGACGCTGCCCAGCCATCAACAATGCCAATCGGCTCAAGCTCATCCACGGTGAACCCGCCGCCTGGCCCTTGATCTGCGCATCAATGCGCTGAGCTTCCAGCAGCAACTGCGCCCAGCGTTGCGCCGTGTAGCGTTGCAGGGCTTTGCTCATCAGCGGTTTGCGCTTATCCCAGACCGGCGGTTTCGCCTGACTGAAACATTTGTCCAGCGGCGTGCCCTGACTGTACTGCAGCGA
This sequence comes from Pseudomonas sp. NPDC088885, assembly GCF_044750025.1. NCBI lineage: Bacteria > Pseudomonadati > Pseudomonadota > Gammaproteobacteria > Pseudomonadales > Pseudomonadaceae > Pseudomonas > Pseudomonas sp. NPDC088885. The sequence goes on from NZ_JBIVJB010000148.1 coordinate 3,391, forward strand.
GATATTGGCCAGCAGGCGCAATTCCCGCGCCAGTGCCCAGAGAATCACCGGCGGCTCGACACCTTCACCGCGCAAGCCTTCGAGCATGCGCAGAGCATGCGCTGGTTCGCCGTTGAGCACCGCATCAGTCAGGCCGAATACGTCAAACCGTGCGCTGTCGGCCACAGCGGCCTGCACGGTTTCAACGGTGATCTGTCCGCCTTCCGCCATCAGCTTGAGCTTTTCGATTTCCTGCGCGGCGGCGAGCAAGTTGCCCTCGACACGCGCGGCAATCAATTCGACCGCGTCCTGACTGGCCGACAACCCGGCCTGCGACAGACGCTGACGAATCCAGCTCGGCAACTGATTGGCATCCACCGGCCAGATCTGAATGAACTGGGTCTGCTGGCCTTCAACCAGCGCCTTGCCCCACTTGGTTTTCTGCGCACTGCCATCGAGCTTGGGCAAGCTGATCAGCAGCACCGTGTCTTCAGCGGGGCGCGAGCAATATTCGATGAACGCGGCAGCGCCTTTGTCACCGGGTTTACCCGACGGCAGACGCAGTTCCAGCAGGCGTTTTTCCGCGAACAACGACATGCTGGCACCGGCCTGCAACAGCGTACCCCAATCGAAATTGGCGTCGGCGGCAAAGACCTGGCGTTCGTCGAAGCCTTGCTCGCGGGCAGCACGGCGGATGGCGTCGGCAGCTTCCTGACACAGCAGCGGGTCATCGCCGCTGATGATGTAGACCGGCGCGAGGGCGCCTTGCAGGTGTTTACCGAGTTGGGCGGGGGCGAGCTTCATAAGAGAGGTCGAACGGGGCGCCTGAGCGCCCCGAACATCTTACTGCTGCGGTACTTCGAGCGGCGACTGACGCGGGGTTTCCGCTTCAGCTTTCTGCGCCGCTTCCAGGGCCTGGGCTTCTGCCTTGGCGCGGGCATCGGCGGTCGCCTGCAGTTCCTGCAGTTGAGCCGGGGTCAGTTGCTGCAGACGCAGCATCATGCGTTGCACCAGGTCGCGGCGAGTTTCGCGACGGGCGTCGTTGGCTTCCTGATCGGAACCGACAAGGTTGTTGCCGTCGTGAATGAATACCTTCTGCACCTCCAGCTTGTCGCTCAAGAGGTTCAGATTGTTTTCGCCAACAATGTCGTAGCTCAGGACGGTGCTCACCTGGTACTCGCCAGTACGGCCGGCGCCAGCATAGCTGAGGATACGCTGGCTTTCCTGTTCGTCAGACAGATACAGCTTGTAGGGTGCGCCAGTGAATACCTTGACGCCGCTGGACTCCAGCGACGTACGCAGTTGCGTAACGGTCTCGCCGTAAGCGTTACGCGCGCTCAGGTCGAGTTCCTTGATCGTCAGTTGGTTGGTGCCGGTGCCGCGCAGCTGGAAACCGCAGGCGCTCAACAGAATGGCGAGACCCATCACCAGCAGATTGCGTTTGATCATTGTGTTGCTCCCCTTGAAACCAGGTGGGCCGACCGTGCGGCCCGAAAGGTTTTACTTGGCGTCAGGCGAACCTGACGCCCGATCCAATTAGCTGGCGACGATGTTGACCAGTTTCCCCGGCACAACGATCACTTTACGAATGGTCAGACCGTCGACGAAACGCAGAACGTTTTCGTTGCCACGGGCTGCCGCTTCAACTTCTTCACGGGTGGCGCTGGCCGGCATTTCGATCTGGCCGCGCAGCTTGCCGTTGACCTGGATCACCAGGGTCAGGCTGTCCTGCACCAGCGCGCTTTCGTCCACGGCTGGCCAACCGGCGTCGATCACTGCATCGGCGTGACCCAGTTGATTCCACAGCTCGTGGCTGATGTGCGGGGTGATCGGCGCCAGCAACAGCGTTACGGCTTCCAGACCTTCGTGAACCAGCGCGCGATCCTGTTCGGTGCCTTGTGCGGCTTTTTCCAGCACGTTCATCAGCGTCATCACCTGAGCGATGGCGGTGTTGAATTTGTGGTTCTGGCCGACGTCGTGGCTGGCTTGCTTGATGGCCATGTGGATCGAACGGCGAACGGCTTTCTGCTCGTCATTCAGGCTGGCGATGTCGAGCTTGCCCGGCAGGCCCTGACCAACGTGGGCTTGCGCCAGACGCCAGACGCGCTTGAGGAAACGGTGCGAACCTTCAACGCCGGAGTCCGACCATTCGGCGCTCATGTCAGGCGGCGAGGCGAACATCATGAACAGACGGCAAGTGTCAGCGCCGAACTGATCGATCATCGACTGAGGGTCGACGCCGTTGTTTTTCGACTTGGCCATTTTCTCGGTGCCACCGATTTCCACCGGCAGACCGTCGGATTTCAGCTTGGCGCTGATGACCTTGGCTTTGCTGTCACGCTCGAGTTCTACGTCCGCCGGGTTGAACCAGGTGTAAGCACCGTTGGCTTCGCGACGATAGTAGGTTTCGGCGATCACCATGCCTTGGGTCAGCAGGTTCTTGAACGGCTCGTTGGAGCTCACCAGACCTTCATCGCGCATCAGCTTGTGGAAGAAGCGCGCGTAGAGCAGGTGAAGAATCGCGTGTTCGATACCGCCGATGTACTGATCGACCGGCAGCCAGTGATCAGCTGCGGATTTTTCCACCAGACCGCCTTCAAAGTGCGGCGAGGCGTAACGGGCGTAGTACCACGACGACTCGACGAAGGTATCCATGGTGTCGGTTTCACGCTTGGCAGGCTGACCGCATTTCGGGCAGCTGCACTCGTAAAACTCTGGCATGCGCGCCAGCGGCGAACCGGCGCCGTCCGGCACCACGTCTTCCGGCAGGACGACAGGCAGTTGATCTTCCGGCACCGGCACGTCACCGCACGCATCGCAGTGGATGATCGGGATCGGGCAGCCCCAGTAGCGCTGACGGCTGATGCCCCAGTCGCGCAGGCGGAACTGAGTACGCGAGGCGCCCAGTTCTTTCTTGATCAGGGCGACTTCCATGGCGTCGAACGCGCCGGCGAAGTCCAGACCGTCGAACTCGCCGGAGTTGATCAGTGTGCCGTGCTCGCCGTAGGCGTCTTGCCACGGCGCAGGGTTGCTGTCGCCAGAGCTGGTACGCACGACCGATTTAACCGGCAGGTTGTACTTGTGAGCGAATTCGAAATCGCGCTCGTCGTGCGCTGGTACTGCCATCACAGCGCCGTCGCCGTAGTGCATCAGCACATAGTTGGCGACCCACACCGGCAGTTTCTCGCCAGTCAGCGGGTGCTCGACGAACAGGCCGGTCGGCAGGCCTTTCTTTTCCTGCGTGGCGACGTCGGCTTCAGCGACGCTGCCGCCCTTGCATTCAGCGATGAACGCTTGCAGCTCAGGGTTGTTTTTCGCGGCCAGGGTGGCCAGCGGGTGCTCGGCAGCCACGGCGACATAGGTCGCGCCCATCAGGGTGTCCGGACGGGTAGTGAAGACTTTGAGGGTGCCGGCTTCGCCGATCGAATCGACGTTGTACGGGAACTGCACTTCCATGCCGCGGGATTTGCCGATCCAGTTGCGCTGCATGGTCTTGACCTGTTCAGGCCAGCCAGTCAGTTCGTCGAGGCTCTCCAGCAGCTCATCCGCATAAGCGGTGATCTTGAAGTAGTACATCGGGATTTCGCGCTTTTCGATCAGCGCGCCGGAACGCCAGCCGCGACCGTCGATCACCTGTTCGTTAGCGAGAACGGTCTGGTCGATCGGATCCCAGTTCACGGTGCCGTTTTTACGGTAGATCACACCTTTTTCGAACAGGCGAGTGAACAGCCATTGTTCCCAACGGTAGTAATCCGGCTTGCAGGTGGTGACTTCGCGCGACCAGTCGACCGCCAGACCCAGGCTGCGCAGCTGGGTTTTCATGTAGGCGATGTTTTCGTAGGTCCACTTGGCCGGGGCTACGTTGTTCTTCATTGCGGCGTTTTCTGCCGGCATGCCGAAAGCGTCCCAACCCATCGGTTGCAGAACGTTCTTGCCGAGCATGCGCTGGTAGCGGGAGATCACGTCGCCGATGGTGTAGTTGCGCACG
>NZ_JBIVJB010000149.1:0-7321 GCF_044750025.1 Pseudomonas sp. NPDC088885
ACAAAAGTCATTGCCGCCATCAAACGCTTCAGTTTCATGCCTTACTCCTAGCAGATAGGGTGTGTTAAGTCGGGGCCAAGTATCAGCAGGCCGTGTGAACACTCTATGGCTGAAATATGACAATTGGATGAAAGGCCAGCATGTCGCGACAGATCGTTCCCACGCTCTGCGTGGGAACGCCGCCATGGACGCTCTGCGTCCGCATTTGAGAGGTGACGCGGAGCGTCACGGGATGCATTCCCACGCGGAGCGTGGGAACGATCAGGCGGCAGGGAAAATCAGCGCCCCTTCTTCCAGAGCCACGCCCCCACCAGCATCCCCATCGCGCACAGCACCGCCACATAATAAGCAGGCCCCATCGCGCTTTCCTTCAGCAGCAAACTCACCACCATCGGCGTCAACCCGCCAAAAATCGCGTACGCCACGTTGTACGAGAACGACAAGCCGCTGAAGCGCACCACCGGCGGGAAGGCTTTGACCATCACATACGGCACCGCACCAATGGTGCCGACCAGAAAACCGGTCAGCGCGTACAGCGGGAACAGCCAGTTCGGGTGATCGGCGAGGCTGTGATAAAAGGTCCACGAGCTGATCAGCAGGCCCAGGCAACCGAATACGAATACCCGACCGGCACCAAAGCGATCCGCCAGCGCGCCGGAAATGATGCAGCCGATGCTCAGGAACACGATCGCCAGACTGTTCGACTGCAGCGACTCGGTCGGGGTGAAGTGATAAACCGTTTGCAGCACGGTCGGGGTCATCAAAATGACCACGACGATGCCAGCGGAGAGCAACCAGGTCAGCAGCATCGAGATCGCAATCGCGCCGCGATGGTCGCGCAGCACCGCACGCAGCGGCACTTCTTCAGCCAAGGCTTTACGTTGTTGCAGTTCGGCGAACACCGGGGTTTCGTGCAGCCAGCGGCGCAGGTAAACCGAGAACAGGCCGAACACACCGCCGAGCAGGAACGGGATCCGCCAGGCGTAATCGGACACTTCGGCAGGCGTATAAATGCTGTTGATCGCGGTGGCGACCAGCGAGCCGAGCAGGATGCCGGCGGTCAGGCCGCTGGTGAGGGTGCCGCAGGCGTAACCCATGTGCTTTTGCGGGACGTGTTCGGAAACGAAGACCCACGCGCCCGGCACTTCCCCACCGATGGCCGCGCCCTGAATCACGCGCATCACCAGCAGCAGGATCGGTGCCCACATGCCGATCTGTGCGTACGTTGGCAGCAGACCCATGATCAGGGTCGGCACGGCCATCATGAAGATGCTCAGGGTGAACATCTTCTTGCGCCCCAGCAGATCGCCGAAGTGCGCCATGACGATGCCGCCCAACGGCCGCGCGAGGTAGCCGGCGGCGAAGATGCCGAAGGTCTGCATCAGACGCAGCCACTCGGGCATGTCGGCCGGGAAGAACAGCTTGCCGACCACGGTGGCGAAGAAGACGAAGATGATGAAATCGTAGAACTCCAGCGCACCACCGAGGGCGGACAGCGACAGAGTCTTGTAGTCATTGCGGGTCAACGGTCGTGCGGGTTGCTCGGGCTGCGCGAGGCTCGAAGGCGCTGTGGTCATGGCAAGGGCTTCTCTTATAGTCGGATCTGCCGCCACAACAACGCTGGCGGTGGCTTGGGCAGGTTCGGCACCATAGCAAATTGTTCGAAAAAGCACATAGAGGCGCGTAATTGACGGTCGAAATGAGAACCCGATGGTCGTCGTGGAGTCTACCGACCGATATACTCGCAACCTGCTCCGGTTTGTAGGGGGTTGCTGTGCGAAAACGTCGTTGGCCCGGCCTTTGCTCGGGATTAGCCGGTTTCGCAGAGTTTCTCCTTAGGCGCCTGATGGAAAACGTGACGAACGTAGTATGTTCGGTGCTGAATCGTTTTTCCCGAAGACGGCTACCACCAGCAATACCAACGATGAGTCACGGGTCAGAGGCACCCTCGGCATGATAGAGCTCGAACAAGAAGATCCGATCCCGCAAGGCGACCTGGCCTTGCAAATCACCGCACTCCCGCGCGAAACCAACGGCTTTGGCGATATTTTCGGCGGCTGGCTGGTGGCGCAGATGGATTTGGCCGGCACCGCGATGGCCAGCCGTGTTGCCGGTGGCCGCGTCGCTACCGTTGCCATCGACCGCATGGCGTTCCTCGTCCCGGTCGCTGTCGGCGCGCAATTGTCCTTCTATACGCAGACCCTGGAAATCGGCCGCAGCTCGATCCAGATGATGGTCGAAGTGTGGAGCGACGACCCGCTGTCCAGCGAGTGGCGTAAAGTGACCGAAGCGGTTTTCGTCTTCGTCGCCATCGACGGCAGCGGTCGCACCCGCTCGGTGCCGCCACGCGCGCGCTAAACCTCGCGGCCGTTTTACGGTCGATAGTTGTCCTTGTTACTGATTGAGAGCTGTCCGATGAACACGCCCAACGTTGAAGCCGTGAAACTGGATGAACTGAACTGCTGGCGCATCCGCCACGGTCAGGCCGAAGTGCTGGTGGCCCAGCAAGGCGCGCACATCCTCAGTTATCAGATCGATGGCCAGCCGCCGATCATCTGGCTCAACGATAAGGCGGTGTTCAAGACTGGCAAGAGCATCCGCGCCGGCGTGCCGGTGTGCTGGCCGTGGTTTGGCAAGTTCGAACGCAACCCGCAGAGCGTGCAGGCCATGTACACCGGTGAGCAACCGGCACCCGCGCACGGTCTGGTGCGGGCGATGGATTGGGAACTGGGCGGTATCGAAGCCGAAAGCAACGGTATCAAGGTCGAATTTAAACTGCCTTATCCCGAAGGCGGCCTGCCGGGCTGGCCGCATCAGGTCGATTTGACCCTGACTCTGCATTTGTCCGAGCAACTGAGTTTCAGCCTGACCAGCCACAACCGCGGCAGTGACACCGTCAGCCTGAGCCAGGCGCTGCACACCTATTTCGCGGTCAGTGATGTGCGCAATGTGCACGTCGACGGCGTCGATGGCTTGAAGTACATCGAGACGCTGGATGACTGGAAAACCAACAGCCAGCAAGGTGACCTGCAGTTTGCCGGGGAAACCGACCGCATCTATCTCAACGCTCCACCACAACTGAGCATTGTCGACCCGACCTGGGAGCGGCGCATTGTGCTGACCGCCACCGGCTCGCGCACGGCGGTGATCTGGAATCCGTGGATTGACCGCGCCGCCGCGCTGGCGGATATGGACAACGATGGCTGGCAGCGCATGCTGTGCATCGAGACGGCGAATGTGATGGATGACATCGTCACGCTCGCGCCGGGTGCGAGCCATACCATGGGCGTCAGTGTCGCAAGCAAACCGCTCTAAGTCCTGACGCAGAACGAAATGTGGGAGCGGGCACCTGTGGCGAGGGGATTTATCCCCGTTGGGTCGCGAAGCGGCCCCCGCTTTTTTTAATCAAGAGCAGGGCCTGCTGCGCAGTCCAACGGGGATAAATCCCCTCGCCACAGGGCTCATTCCCACAGTTGTTATGTGCAGGTTTTAAAGATCAGATTCCTGCACCACCCGCACCTTATCGGCTTCCAGCGCATACGCTGCGTCAGCCAGGTCATTGCTGACCTTCTCGACCTTCAGCGTGCCGGTCACCCACAGCGGCGTGTAGATATCGTCCAGCTTCAACCCCTTCGGATAACGCACCAGCACCAGTTGATTCGGTGGCGGTGGCGGCACGTGGATGCACGCGCCCGGATACGGCACGAGGAAGAACAGCGTGCTGCGGCCCTTGGCGTCAGACTCCAGCGGCACCGGGTAACCACCGATGCGGATGTGTTTGTCGTTCATCGACGCCACGGTTTTGGTCGAATACATCACCGCCGGCAGACCTTTGGCCTGCTTCATCCCGCCCTTCTCGGTGAAGGTGCCGGTGGCTTCCGGGGAGTTGTGGTCGATTTCAGGCATGGCCTCGAGGGCCTTTTGATCCGACTTGGGCATCAGTTCGAGCCAGTCGGTTTCCGGCAGTTCGCCGGCGTGGGCCAAACCGCTGCCCAGGAAAAGGAGAGTCAACAGAAGACGGCGCATGAAGGTGCTCGGTATAGAAGGGAATGAACGTTGAATCGCCGAGCATTCTAGCCCTCCCTGCCGCGTTGGCAGAGAGGACTTTGTCGCTTTGGATCAGTTCTTTTTGATCAGGCCGTAGATCACCAGCAACACGACTGCACCGACCAGTGCGCCGAGGAAGCCTGCGCCCTCGCCCGCCTGATAAATGCCTAGAGCCTGGCCGCCATAAGTGGCCGCCAGCGAACCGCCGATACCGAGCAGGATGGTCATGATCCAGCCCATGCTGTCATCGCCCGGTTTCAGGAACCGAGCCAGCAGGCCGACGATCAAGCCGATAAAGATGGTTCCGATAATTCCCATGGCAATTCCCTCTCAGTAGTAGATATGCGAAGCCTAGTCAGACTTTGGCATCCTGCCATGAGAGAACGGCGGCCCCTGAATGGTTCCGCCGCAGACACATGAAACTGAATTACTCGGCGATCAGCGCTTCGACCTTGACGATCTGCGCCTGCAGCGTGGCCATGTCGGCGCAGCGCAGGTTGGCGTGACCGACCTTGCGCCCGGCCTTGAAGGCTTTGCCGTAGTGATGCAGATGGCAATCGTCGATGGCGATGACCTTCTCAACCGGCGGCACCACGCCGATGAAGTTGAGCATTGCGCTCTCGCCGACCTTGGCCGTCGAACCCAACGGCAGGCCGGCAACGGCGCGCAGGTGGTTTTCGAACTGGCTGCACTCGGCGCCTTCGGTGGTCCAGTGCCCGGAGTTGTGCACGCGAGGGGCGATTTCGTTGGCTTTCAAGCCACCGTCGACTTCAAAGAACTCGAACGCCATCACACCGACGTAGTCGAGCTGCTTGAGCACACGGCTCGAGTAGTCTTCGGCCAATGCCTGCAACGGGTGATCGGTGCTGGCAACGGACAGCTTGAGGATGCCGCTGTCGTGGGTGTTGTGTACCAACGGGTAGAACTTGGTTTCGCCATCGCGAGCACGCACGGCGATCAGCGAAACTTCACCGGTGAACGGCACGAAGCCTTCCAGCAAGCAGGACACGCTGCCCAGTTCGGCGAAGGTGTCGACCACGTCTTCCGGCTTGCGCAGGACTTTCTGGCCCTTGCCGTCATAACCCAGAGTGCGGGTTTTCAGCACGGCCGGCAGACCGATCGAAGCCACGGCGGCATCCAGATCGGCTTGCGATTGAATGTCGGCGAAGGCCGGGGTCGGGATGCCCAGATCCTTGAACATGCTCTTTTCGAACCAGCGATCGCGAGCGATGCGCAGGGCGTCGGCGCTCGGATAAACCGGAACGAATTGCGACAGGAATGCCACGGTTTCCGCTGGAACACTCTCGAACTCGAAGGTCACCAGATCGACTTCATCGGCCAGTTGGCGCAGATGATCCTGATCGCCGTAATCGGCCCGCAGGTGTTCGCCCAACGCCGCGGCGCAAGCGTCCGGCGCAGGGTCGAGGAAAGCGAAGTTCATGCCCAGCGGAGTGCCCGCCAGGGCCAACATGCGACCCAACTGGCCGCCACCGATTACACCGATCTTCATCTCAACAACCTCAGGCAATACGTGGGTCTGGATTGTCCAGGACGCTGTCTGTCTGCTCGGCACGGAAGGTTTTCAGTACCGCGTGGAACTGCGGATGCTTGGCGCCGAGGATGCTCGCCGAGAGCAGCGCGGCGTTGATCGCGCCGGCCTTGCCGATAGCCAGAGTGGCGACCGGAATGCCCGCTGGCATCTGCACGATGGACAGCAGCGAGTCGACGCCCGAGAGCATGGCCGACTGCACCGGCACACCGAGCACCGGCAGGTGGGTCTTGGCCGCACACATGCCTGGCAAGTGGGCTGCGCCACCGGCACCGGCGATAATCACCTCGATGCCGCGGCCTTCAGCCTCTTCGGCGTACTGGAACAGCAGATCCGGGGTACGGTGGGCAGAGACCACTTTGACCTCGTACGGGATGCCGAGCTTTTCCAGCATATCGGCGGTGTGGCTAAGGGTGGACCAATCGGACTTGGAGCCCATGATCACGCCAACCAGTGCACTCATCGTCGCGCCTCTTCTCTCTGGAGCGCCCGCAGGCGCGTCATAAAACAACAAGCCACGCAGGTTGCGTGGCTTGATTGTACGAAAAATGGCCGGTCGTGCCGGCCGAAGGCCGCGCAGTATACCGCAAAGAAAGCAATAAACAGCCCCCTGCGCGACCATCTGTCATCTGCCGCAAATGCCCGGTTTTATTGACTTGAAGGTCAGCGCAGACACACCACAAATTCCATTGTGGGAGCGAGCCTGCTCGCGAAGGCGGCGTGTCAGTCGTATTGATCTCGTCTGATACACCGCCTTCGCGAGCAGGCTCGCTCCCACATTGGATCTACGGTGGTTCAAGAAGCCTGTGCGGCGCCGCCCTCAAGCTTGCGCCACAACAGCCGGACGTTGGCTTTGCGCACCAGTGCGCAGCGGTATAGACGAATCTCCAGCGGCACGTGCCATTGCGGGCCCCCGCAGACCACCAGTTCGCCTCGTGCCAATTCCGCACGCACGCTGAGTTGCGGCACCCAGGCAATGCCCAACCCTTCCAGCGCCATGCTCTTCAAACTGTCCGCCATCGCGGTTTCATAAATAGTGGTAAAGCGCACTTGACGCTGACGCAGCAAGCCATTCACCGAGCGCCCGAGAAATGCCCCGGCGCTATACGCGAGCAGCGGCACACTCGCCTCGCCTTCCAGATCGAACAGCGGCTTGCCCTCGGCATCCGCCGCGCACACCGGCAGCATCTCGGTCTGGCCCAAATGCAGCGAGGGGAAAATTTCCGGGTCCATCTGCATCGCCGCGTCTGGGTCGTAGAACGCCAGCATCAGATCGCAGCCACCTTCACGCAGCGCATGCACCGCGTCGCCGACGTTGGTCGCGACCAGTCGCGTGGCAATGTTCAAACCTTCATTGCGCAGTTGCGCGATCCAGCGCGGAAAGAAACCCAGTGCCAGCGAGTGAGCGGCAGCGACTTGCATCACTTCGCCCTGCCCGCCCTCCAGATGATGCAGATGGCGCAGCACTTCACCGAGTTGTTCGACCACCGTGCGCGCGGTCACCAGAAACAACTGCCCCGCCGCCGTCAGTTCGATCGGCGTGCGCGAGCGGTTGACCAATGTCAGCCCCAATGCAGCTTCCAGACTGCGGATCCGCCGACTGAACGCCGGCTGGGTCACGAAGCGTCGTTCGGCCGCTTGCGAGAAGCTGCGGGTGGCGGCCAAAGCACTGAAGTCCTCGAGCCATTTGCTTTCCAGATTCATCACGTCCTCCCGGACACGCAC
>NZ_JBIVJB010000150.1:0-7020 GCF_044750025.1 Pseudomonas sp. NPDC088885
GGGCAGGGTGTCGACGACAGTGCCTTCCATTTCGAAGCTGTCTTCTTTCGACATGCAGTAAAGCCCTCGGTATCCAATGAATGGCCCGGTGCAACTGCGCCAGGCAAAAGCGGCGTGCATTGTGCCCGAAAAATGGGGTTTACGCCAAGGGGTTTAGGGCTTTGGTTTAGTTGAGGATGACCCAACGCTGATTAATCAGCAGTTCGATGGGGCGATATTGGGTTTTGTAGTTCATCTTTTTGCAGTTCTTGATCCAGTAACCAAGGTAAACCGCCTCCAGCCCCAGACGCTGGCTCTCGCTGATCTGCCAGAGGATGCCGAAGCGGCCCAGGCTGCGGCGTTCTTCTGCCGGTTCGTAAAAGGTGTACACCGCCGACAAGCCATTGGGCAGCAAATCGGTCACCGCCACGGCGAGCAACCGTCCGTCGAGACGAAACTCATAAAAACGCGAGAAGGGCAGATCACGCACCAGAAACGTCGAGAATTGATCACGGCTCGGCGGATACATGTCGCCGTCGGCATGGCGCTGTTCGATGTAGCGCTGATATAGATCGAAATATTCTTCGCTGAATTGCGGTTTGACCGGGCGCACCTGTAAATCGGCGTTGCGCTTGAAAATGCGTTTCTGCTGACGATTGGGGGTGAACTGTGCGACGGGGATGCGCGCAGGCACGCACGCATTGCAATTCTGGCAATGCGGACGGTACAGATGATCGCCGCTGCGACGAAAGCCCATTTCCGACAGGTCTGCGTAGACATGCACATCCATGGGCTGACTCGGGTCGAGAAACAGGGTGGTAGCCTGCTCCTCAGGCAGATAACTGCAAGAGTGAGGTTGAGTGGCATAGAACTTCAGACGCGCCAACTCGGTCATGATCAACCCTCGGGATAAGCTGGTGAATTAAGTGTAAGCCACGCGCGCAAAAGTCGCTCAGCAAACCCAAGTGGCGCGACTGGGTTGATCCAGGTGTCGGGCCAGATAGTCAGCAAATTCCTGACGGGGAATCGAGCGGGCGCCAAGGCTGTGCAGATGATCGGTCGGCATCTGGCAGTCAATCAGCACGAAACCCGAATCTTGCAGATGGCGCACCAGCGTGGCGAAACCGTACTTGGAGGCGTTGTCGGCGCGGCTGAACATCGACTCGCCAAAGAACAGTTGACCCATCGCCAACCCATACAGGCCGCCGACCAGTTCGCCCTGATCCCAAACCTCCACCGAATGGGCGAAGCCGCGTCGATGCAATTCAACGTAGGCGTCCTGCATCGCTTCGGTGATCCATGTGCCATCGGCGTAATCGCGGGGTGCGGCGCAGGCGCGAATGACGGCGTCGAAGTCTTTATCGAAGGTGACTTGGTAGCGTTCCTTGCGCAGGAGTTTGCCGAGGCTGCGCGAGACGTGCAGTTCGTCGGGAAACATCACCGTGCGCGGATCCGGAGACCACCAGAGAATCGGCTGGCCTTCGGAAAACCACGGAAAGCAGCCATGACGATACGCCTGAACCAAACGATCGGCGGACAGATCACCACCGGCGGCGAGCAATCCGTTGGGTTCGCGCATGGCCTTTTCCAATGGCGGAAAAGTCAGGGAGTTGCGTTGTAACCAAGTCAGCATGGCATCCAGGCTTGCAGAAGGGGAGGGCGGGGCGGGCTGTTCGGCCCGCGATAAAGTGTGCCGTTAAATGACAGGAATGTCGTCCAGAGACTGCTCGCTCACGCAGCCGAATGGACGCGGCTGCAACTTGGCGTCGACGCTGTGGTCGTAAACGATCGCTATGGCAGCCCGTGTGGCGTGTTGATGCAAGCGTTCCATCAGCGCCGGGCCGGAGTTGAGGATGATCAGGCGTGAATGCTTCGCTGCGTTCATCAAATACACCTCATAAGCCTTTGTCACAAAAGGTAATGCATGCTCAAATTGGCCCGCGGGTTTTGTGTGCTTGACTATGCTTTACCCTGGGGTTTGAAGCATGGCATCGCACGTACAAACCCGTACAATGCCGGGCTGTTACAGAATATTCGCGTTGTGCCGTGTTTTTAAAAGCCACGGCGCAGTGTTAAAAGTAGTCTCAGTTGCGCTCGTTCACTTTGTTACCTGCCTGGATTGGGCAGTTTTTTATCGTCATTCAATAGATGGACGCGCCATTGGCGCAGGAAAAGTAGCGTTTTGAAGAAATCCACCGCAGCACCCAAAACAGTCGTTCCGCTCTGGCGCCAACAGTTGCACTACCGGCTCAAGGAAGGTGCATTGATCGCCATCGGCGCTTTGTGCCTGTTCCTGATGATGGCCTTGCTCACCTACGGCAAGGACGATCCGGGCTGGAGCCACAACAGCAAGATCGACGACGTACAGAATTTCGGCGGCCCGGCGGGCTCCTACAGCGCTGACATCCTGTTTATGGTGCTGGGTTACTTCGCCTACATCTTCCCGTTGCTGCTGGCGATCAAGGCTTATCAGATCTTCCGTCAACGCCACGAACCGTGGCAGTGGAGCGGCTGGCTGTTCTCCTGGCGCCTGATCGGTCTGGTGTTTCTGGTGCTGTCCGGCGCTGCGCTGGCGCATTTGCATTTCCATGCCGCGTCGGGTCTGCCGGCCGGTGCTGGCGGTGCGTTGGGTGAAAGCCTCGGCAATCTGGCGAAGAACGCACTGAACATTCAGGGCAGCACATTGCTGTTCATCGCGCTGTTCCTGTTTGGTCTGACGGTGTTCACCGACCTGTCGTGGTTCAAGGTGATGGACATCACCGGCAAGATCACCCTCGACCTGTTTGAACTGTTCCAGGGCGCGCTCAATCGCTGGTGGTCGGCGCGTACTGAGCGCAAGCAACTGGTCGCGCAACTGCGTGAGGTCGATGATCGCGTGCACGACGTGGTCGCGCCGACGGTGACCGACAATCGCGAACAGGCCAAAGTCAAAGAACGCCTGATCGAACGTGAGCAAGCGCTGAGCAAGCACATGTCCGATCGCGAGAAACAGGTTCCGCCAGTGATTGCTCCCGCTCCGGCCAAAGCGCCCGAGCCAAGCAAGCGCGTGCAGAAAGAGAAACAGGTGCCGTTGTTCGTCGACAGCGCCGTGGAAGGCACCTTGCCGCCGATCTCGATCCTCGATCCGGCGGAAAAGAAACAACTCAATTACTCGCCGGAATCCCTGGCAGCGGTCGGCCACTTGCTGGAGATCAAGCTCAAGGAATTCGGTGTTGAAGTGACCGTCGACTCGATCCACCCGGGTCCGGTAATTACCCGTTACGAAATTCAGCCTGCCGCCGGCGTCAAAGTCAGCCGCATCGCCAACCTCGCCAAAGACCTTGCGCGTTCGCTGGCCGTGACCAGTGTGCGGGTGGTTGAGGTGATTCCGGGCAAGACCACGGTCGGTATCGAGATTCCCAACGAAGACCGGCAGATCGTGCGTTTCTCGGAAGTGCTGTCGACGCCTGAGTACGACAACTTCAAATCGCCGGTCACCTTGGCGCTGGGTCATGATATTGGCGGCAAGCCGGTCATTACTGACCTGGCGAAGATGCCGCACTTGCTGGTGGCCGGTACCACCGGTTCCGGTAAGTCGGTGGGCGTGAACGCGATGATCTTGTCGATCCTGTTCAAGTCTGGCCCGGAAGACGCCAAGCTGATCATGATCGACCCGAAGATGTTGGAGTTGTCGATCTACGAAGGCATCCCGCACCTGCTGTGCCCGGTCGTGACCGACATGAAGGACGCTGCCAACGCCCTGCGCTGGAGCGTTGCCGAGATGGAACGCCGCTACAAACTGATGGCGAAGATGGGCGTGCGAAATCTGTCCGGCTTCAACGCCAAGGTCAAGGAAGCGCAGGACGCCGGCGAGCCATTGAGCGATCCGCTGTACAAGCGCGAAAGCATCCACGACGAAGCGCCGCTGTTGCAGAAGCTGCCGACCATCGTCGTGGTCGTCGACGAATTCGCCGACATGATGATGATCGTCGGCAAGAAGGTTGAAGAACTGATCGCCCGTATCGCGCAGAAGGCGCGTGCGGCCGGTATTCACTTGATCCTCGCGACCCAGCGGCCGTCGGTGGACGTGATCACCGGTTTGATCAAAGCGAACATTCCGACGCGTATGGCGTTCCAGGTGTCGAGCAAGATCGACTCCCGGACGATCATCGATCAGGGCGGCGCCGAACAATTGCTCGGCCACGGTGACATGCTTTACATGCCGCCGGGCACCAGCCTGCCGATCCGGGTTCACGGCGCGTTCGTCTCCGACGAAGAAGTTCACCGTGTGGTGGAAGCGTGGAAACTGCGCGGCGCTCCTGAATACAACGACGACATCCTCAACGGTGTCGAAGAGGCGGGCAGCGGCTTTGAGGGCAGCAGCGGTGGCGGCGATGGCGATGATCCGGAAGCTGACGCGCTGTATGACGAAGCGGTGCAATTCGTCCTCGAAAGCCGTCGCGCCTCGATTTCTGCTGTGCAGCGCAAGCTGAAGATTGGCTACAACCGCGCCGCCCGGATGATCGAAGCCATGGAAATGGCCGGGGTCGTCACCTCAATGAACACCAACGGTTCGCGTGAAGTCCTGGCCCCGGGCCCGGTTCGCGACTGAATCCAGAAGCAAGAGGCGGGGCAATGATGTCTCGCCGCTCTCCCAACGAGTATTCAAGAGGACTCCCATGCGTCTTATCCGCATGCTGTTGCCAGTACTGGCGTTGACCACCCTCACGGCTCACGCCGATGACAAGGACGTGGCGCGTCTGACCCAATTGCTGGAAACATCGAAAACCCTGACCGCCAACTTCTCGCAGCTGACCCTCGACGGCGGCGGCACCCAGTTGCAGGAAACCACCGGCAACATGACCCTGCAGCGCCCGGGCCTGTTCTACTGGCACACCAATGCGCCGGCCGAGCAGACCATGGTCTCTGATGGCAAGAAAGTCACCCTGTGGGATCCGGATCTGGAACAGGCGACCATCAAGAAGCTCGACGAGCGTCTGACCCAGACTCCGGCGCTGTTGTTGTCCGGTGACGTGTCGAAGATCAGCCAGAGCTTCGACATCACCGCGAAAGAAGCGGGCGGCGTGATCGACTTCACGCTGAAGCCGAAAACCAAAGACACCCTGTTCGACAACCTGCGCCTGTCGTTCCGCAACGGTTTGCTCAACGACATGCAACTGATCGACAGCGTCGGCCAACGCACCAATATCCTGTTCACCGGGGTGAAGGCCAACGAGCCAGTGCCGGCCTCCAAGTTCAAGTTCGACATCCCAAAGGGTGCGGATGTGATCCAGGAATAAACCACGGCCCCTTGTACCGAGGCCCTTGTGGAGAGGGCCTAGTATTAAGGGGCTCTTTGTGGCGAGGGGATTTATCCCCGTTCGGCTGCGCAGCAGTCGTCGCTTTTGGGGCCGCTTCGCAGCCCAGCGGGGATAAATCCCCTCGCCACAGGGTTTTGCACAGTATTCGAAAAATGCGAGGTTTCAACGCTACGTGATGGATCTGTTTCGCAGTGCACCGATTGCCCAGCCACTGGCCGCGCGTTTGCGGGCGACAAATCTGGATGAGTACGTCGGTCAGGAGCACGTGCTCGCTCGCGGCAAGCCTCTGCGTGAGGCGCTGGAGCAGGGTGCCCTGCATTCGATGATTTTCTGGGGGCCGCCGGGCGTGGGTAAAACCACGCTGGCACGGTTGCTCGCGGAAGTTTCGGACGCGCACTTCGAAACGGTTTCGGCGGTACTCGCCGGGGTCAGAGAGATTCGTCAGGCGGTTGAAATCGCCAAGCAGCAGGCCGGTCAGTATGGCAAGCGCACAATTCTGTTCGTCGATGAAGTGCACCGTTTCAACAAGTCGCAGCAGGACGCATTCCTGCCGTACGTTGAAGACGGCACGCTGATCTTCATCGGCGCCACCACCGAAAACCCTTCGTTCGAACTCAATAACGCCTTGTTGTCGCGCGCCCGCGTCTACGTGCTGAAAAGCCTCGACGAAGCGGCGCTGCGCAAACTGGTGCATCGCGCACTTACCGAAGAGCGCGGCCTGGGCAAGCGCAATCTGACCCTGAGCGATGAAGGTTTCCAGATGCTGCTGTCCGCCGCCGATGGCGATGGCCGGCGTCTGCTCAACCTGCTGGAAAACGCTTCCGATCTGGCCGACGACAACAGCGAGATGGGCATCGATCTGTTGCAGAGTCTGCTCGGCGATACGCGTCGGCGCTTCGACAAGGGCGGCGAAGCGTTCTACGACCAGATCTCGGCGCTGCACAAATCCGTACGGGGTTCCAACCCCGACGGCGCGCTGTACTGGTTCGCGCGGATGATCGACGGCGGTTGCGATCCGCTGTACCTGGCCCGGCGCGTGGTGCGCATGGCCAGCGAAGACATCGGCAACGCCGACCCGCGCGCGCTGAGCCTGTGCCTCGCCGCGTGGGAAGTGCAGGAGCGCCTCGGCAGCCCGGAGGGCGAGCTTGCCGTGGCGCAAGCCATCACCTATCTGGCCTGCGCGCCGAAAAGCAACGCGGTGTACATGGGTTTCAAAACTGCCCTGCGCGCCGCCGCCGAACACGGTTCGCTGGAAGTGCCGCTGCACTTGCGCAACGCGCCGACCAAATTGATGAAGCAGTTGGGCTACGGCGACGAATACCGTTACGCCCACGATGAACCGGACGCTTATGCCGCCGGCGAAGACTATTTTCCGGACGAACTCGACCCGATCCCGTTCTACCAACCGGTGCCGCGTGGCCTGGAGTTGAAGATCGGCGAGAAGCTCAACCACCTCGCCCAACTCGACCGTTTAAGCCCTCGGCAGCGGAGAAAATAGTGCTTCCATTGATCATTGCGGTGTCTGCCGGCGGCGTTGCTGGCACTTTGTTGCGCTTCGCCACCGGCAATTGGATCAACGCCAATTGGCCGCGGCACTTCTATACCGCGACGCTGGCCGTTAATATCGTGGGCTGCCTGCTGATCGGCGTGTTGTATGGCCTGTTTTTGATACGCCCGGAAGTGCCGATCGAGGTGCGTGCCGGGTTGATGGTCGGCTTCCTCGGGGGGCTGACGACTTTTT
>NZ_JBIVJB010000151.1:0-6818 GCF_044750025.1 Pseudomonas sp. NPDC088885
CCCGGCCATGATGCTCGGCAGGGCCAGCGGCAGTTGCACGCCGAACAGTTGCTGCCAGCGGTTGGCGCCGAATGCGTTGATCGCTTCCATCACTTCGCCGTCAACCTGGCGGATGCCCAGATCAGTCAGGCGAATCAGCGGTGGCGCAGCATAGATAACGGTAGCGAAAATCGCCGGCACCTTGCCCAGACCGAACAGCATCAGCACCGGAATCAGGTACACAAAACTTGGCATGGTTTGCATGATGTCGAGCAGCGGCATCAGCACCGAACGCAGGCGATTGCTGCGCGCCGAGAGAATCCCCAGCGGGATGCCGATCAGCACCGAAATGATCGTCGCGACCATCATCAGCGCCAGCGTCTGCATGAGTTTGTCCCACAGGCCGACCGCGCCGACGAGGAACAACAAACCGACGATGACCGCAGTGGTCACCACTTTGCGCGTGGCGTGCCAGGCGATCACACCGACGATCGCCAGCATCAACCACCACGGCGCCGCACGCAGCATGCCTTCAAGGTTGACGATGGCCCACAGCAGCGTGTCGGAGATATGGCGGAACACATCGCCGTAGTTGGTGACCAGCGAATCGACCCAACCGTTGACCCAGTCGGCGATGGAAAAGGTAAAGCTCTCGGGAAACATAAGCGGCTCTCAATCAGAAATCTCAATCAAGCGTTTACGGCATATCTCCCGGCCTGCCTCGCGGTTAGCCGGGAGGTATCGACCTACAGCGCCGCGTCGATTTTCTTGGCTGCGTCGTCACTGACCCACGCATGCCAGACTTCAGGATGTTCCTTGAGGAAGATTTTCGCCAGTTTTGGCGACTCAATGCGTTCCTTCGCCATGCGTCCCAGATTCTGGTTCAGCAGGTCGATCGGCAGGTTGACCTTTTCCAGCACGGCGACCAGTTCCGGGGCTTCGTCGTGGAAGGTCTTGGACAGGCCGACCTTGATGCTCACGGACTTGTCGACGCCCGGTTTTTCTTCGAGTTTGACCAGGTCAACCTGGCCCATCAGCGGGGTTGGCGACCAGTAGTAGAACAGGATCGGCTCGCCACGCTTGTAGCTCGACAGCACCGCCGCATCCAGCGCCGGGCCGGTGCCTGGGCGGAAGTTGGTGTAGCTGCTTTCGAGGCCGTAGCTTTTCAGCATTTCGCTGTTGTCGAGTTCACAAGTCCAGCCGGCCGGGCAGTTGTAGAAACGGCCCTTGGACGGCTCTTCCTGATCCTTGAACACGGCGGCGTATTTGCCCAGATCGGCGATGTTTTTCAGGTCCGGTGCTTTCGCTTCCAGCTTGCGTTTGGCGTCGCCTTCGATCACGTAGCGCGGCACGTACCAGCCTTCCACAGCGCCCACCACAGGTGCGCCGACACCGACGACCTTGCCGGCCTTCTCGGCCTTGTTCCAGACCTCGCTGCGGCCGACCCACTCTTCGGCGAACACTTGAATATCGTTGCTGCTCAGGGCGTTTTCCATGGTGATGGAATTGCCCGGCAGGCTGTCGACCTTGCAGTCGTAACCTTTCTCCAGCACCACTTGCAGCACGTCGGTCAGCAGCATGCCGCTTTCCCAGTTCAGGCCGGCAAACTTCACCGGTTTGCCCGACTCGCACCAGCCCGCAGCCTGGGTGGCACCGGCACTGGCCAGCAGGCCCATGGACAGCAATGTGGTCAGCAGGGTCTTGTTCGATTTCATTGTTGTGACGCTCCTAATCATGAATTGGCTTTCGGCAGTCAAGAGGCATCCAGCCCTGTCCACGTCCAAATCAGGCCTGCGCCGCAGCGCGTCCGGCCCCGCTTGTTTTAGGTTGTACAACGCTGTTCTGCTCGACCGGCAGAATCAGTTGATCGGGTACCGCGCTGTGCCATTTTTTCGCGCACACGTAGTAGACGACGGCCGGCAGCACCAGACCGATGATCCAGGAAATATCCACATCACCGAGGGCCGCCACCAGCGGGCCGGTGTAGAACTTGGTGGAGATGAACGGCAGTTGCACCAGCACACCGAACACATAAACGCTGATACCGAGCAGGTTCCAGCGACCGTAGCGACCGTTCGGATCGGCCAGCGCCGGCACGTCATAACGCTCACGGGTGATGCAGTAGTAGTCGACCAGGTTGATCGCACTCCACGGAGTGAAGAACGCGAGCAGGAACAGGATGAAAGACTTGAAGGCACCGAGGAACGAATGCTGCCCTAGCAGCGCAATCAGGGTCGCCGCGCCAACGATCACCAGTACGAACACCAGACGCTGCATCCGCGTAACCGTCAGGTGGCCTTTGAAACCACTGATGATGGTCGCGATGCACATGAAGCTGCCGTAGGAGTTCAGCGTCGAGATGGTCACCTTGCCGAATGCGATGCTGAAGTACAGCAGCGCAGCGGTGGCTCCGGTGCCGCCCAGACCGACGATGTAGGCGACTTCGTGACCGGCGAACTGGCCGTTGGCCGAAGCCGCCGCGAACACGCCGAGGATCATCGCCACTTGTGCGCCGACCACTGAACCGGCACCGGCGGCGAAGAAGGTTTTGACTGCCGAGGTGTTGCTCGGCAGATAACGGGAATAGTCAGCCACGTAAGGGCCGAACGCGATCTGCCAGGAGGCCGCGAGCGACACCGCGAGCAGGAAGCTGCTCCAGCTGAAATGACGGATTTGCAGGAGTGCGCCAACGTCGGTCTGGCTCATCAGACGCCAGAACAGGAACACGAAAGCGATCACGCCAATGACACTGGCGACACGGCCGATCCAGTGGATCACCCGATAACCGAGCACCGTGACCACCACGATCACGCTGGCGAAAATCAGGATGCCGACGCTGTCGCTGACGTTAAACAACTGACCCAGCGCCTGACCGGAAAGCACGGTGCCGGTCGCGGTGAAACCCAGGTACATCAGGCACACCAGCACGATAGGGATCGCCGCGCCATAAACGCCGAACTGCACGCGGCTGGAGATCATCTGCGGCAAACCGAGTTTCGGCCCTTGCGCGGCATGCAGCGCCATCACGCCACCGCCGAGCAATTGACCGATCAACAGACCGATCAGCGACCAGAACACATCACCGCCCAACACCACGGCCAAGGCCCCGGTGACGATTGCGGTGATTTGCAGGTTGGCACCCATCCACAGGGTGAATTGGCTGAACAGACGACCGTGTCTTTCCGCTTCCGGGATGTAGTCGATCGAACGCCTTTCGATCAACGGTTTGTTGCTTGCACGATCGGTGTTGACAGCCATGATTCAACCTCTGTGGATTGTTATTCGAGTTCACTGAACATCTTGCGCACTACTGTGGGAGCGAGCCTGCTCGCGAAGGCGTCAGCACATCCTGAAATGAATGTTCACTGACACACCGCTTTCGCGAGCAGGCTCGCTCCCACAGGCTTTTGCATTTATTTACCGGTAATCATCGGCAAGTTCAGGCCCTGTTCCTTGGCGCAGTCGATGGCGATCTGGTAACCGGCATCGGCGTGGCGCATGACGCCGGTGGCCGGGTCGTTGTGCAGGACGCGCGCAATGCGCTCGGCCGCCTCGTCCGTACCATCGCAGACAATCACCATGCCCGAGTGCTGCGAGAAGCCCATGCCAACGCCGCCGCCGTGGTGCAGGGAAACCCAGGTCGCGCCGCTCGCGGTATTCAGCAGAGCGTTGAGCAGTGGCCAGTCGGACACAGCGTCGGAACCGTCCTGCATCGATTCGGTTTCACGGTTAGGACTAGCCACCGAGCCAGAGTCGAGGTGGTCGCGACCGATGACAATCGGCGCCGACAGCTCACCGCTGCGCACCATCTCGTTGAAGGCCAGACCGAGCTTGGCGCGCAGGCCCAGGCCGACCCAGCAGATACGTGCCGGCAGACCCTGGAAGCTGATGCGCTCGCGGGCCATGTCCAGCCAGTTGTGCAGGTGCGCGTCGTCGGGGATCAGCTCTTTGACCTTGGCATCGGTTTTGTAGATGTCTTGCGGATCGCCGGACAGCGCCGCCCAACGGAACGGGCCGATGCCACGGCAGAACAGCGGTCGGATGTAAGCCGGTACGAAACCCGGGAAGTCGAACGCGTTTTCGACGCCTTCTTCCTGCGCCATCTGACGGATGTTGTTGCCGTAGTCGAAGGTCGGAATGCCTTGCTTCTGGAATTCCAGCATCGCTTTAACGTGCACGGCCATCGACTGCTTGGCGGCTTTGATCACAGCGGCCGGCTCGGTCTTGGCGCGAGCGCGGTATTCGTCCCAGGTCCAGCCGGCAGGCAGGTAACCGTTGAGCGGGTCGTGGGCGCTGGTCTGGTCGGTGACCATGTCCGGGCGCACGCCGCGCTTGACCAGTTCCGGGAGGATTTCTGCGGCGTTACCCAGCAGCGCGATGGAGATCGCTTTGCCTTCTTTGGTGTATTTGTCGATGCGCGCCAGGGCGTCGTCGAGGTCTTTGGCTTGCTCGTCGACGTAGCGGCTTTTCAGGCGGAAATCGATGCTCACTTGCTGGCATTCGATGTTCAGCGAGCAAGCGCCGGCCAGGGTTGCCGCCAGCGGTTGTGCGCCGCCCATGCCACCCAAACCGGCGGTCAACACCCACTTGCCGGTGAGGTTGTCGTTGTAGTGCTGGCGACCGGCTTCAACGAAGGTTTCGTAGGTGCCTTGAACGATGCCCTGGCTGCCGATGTAGATCCAGCTGCCGGCGGTCATCTGGCCGTACATGGCCAGGCCTTTGGCGTCGAGTTCGTTGAAGTGCTCCCAGCTCGCCCAGTGCGGGACGAGGTTGGAGTTGGCGATCAGTACGCGCGGGGCGTTGCTGTGGGTCTTGAACACGCCGACCGGCTTGCCGGATTGCACCAGCAGGGTCTCGTCATCATTCAGGTTGGTCAGGCTCTCGACGATTTTGTCGTAGCACTCCCAGTTACGCGCAGCGCGACCGATACCACCGTAAACCACCAGCTCTTTCGGGTTCTCGGCGACTTCCGGGTCGAGGTTGTTCATCAGCATGCGCAGCGGCGCTTCGGTCAGCCAGCTCTTGGCGGTCAGCTTGTTGCCGCGGGCGGCACGGATTTCGACGTCGCGAAACTTAGTCATTTTGTTATCAGTCACGAAAGAGACTCCTCAGCGATCAATTCAAACCAACCCTGGCAGTGGGCAAGCAGCCTGTGCGCTTCGCTGCGCGACAAGCGAATCAGTGGACGCTGCGGAGAGTCTCGAGCGACTCATACGCATACGTCTTTACTTGTACATACAAGCATATGCAATCAAGCGGCCAACTTGTTGGAGGGCTGTTCAAGAAAAACCGCGGACACGGCTGGAGGGCGCCTGAATCAAGGGTTCTGGCGTGGATGAAATATTTCGAGGGTATTGATGGAGGGGGTTGGAGATTGTTACGAAAGCGAGGTTTTGCGCCACGCTGGGGCGTTCGGTAACAAGTTGGTGCGTGGGTTGGGAACATCCCAAAAGCAAAAGATCGCAGCCTTCGGCAGCTCCTACAGTGGGATTGATGTACACCCTGTAGGAGCTGCCGAAGGCTGCGATCTTTTAAGTTTTTTAAATCAGCGCGCCGTCAGCTCAATGACACAGCAAGCGGCATTGGTGGTGACTTCAACCAGTCCGGCGTTACCGTCCAGTTGCAGGCAATCATGGCGACCGAGTTGCGAAACAGCGTCACCAACCTGCACTTCCAGCAACTCACTGACACTGAACACCAGCACCGTCCCCGCCGAACTGAATAACCGCTGTTCACCGTCCAGCCAATGCAACCGCGCGCTGTACCGCTGCGGCGCGTAGATCAGGTTGAAGTCGCGAATCGCACCGCCGAGCAGCGTGCAGGAAACCTGGCTCTCACCGCTGAAGGCAAACGGGTCGAGCGGTAACAGCGGCCGCGTATCGTCGCCATCGACGCACAGAACCATGCCGTCACCTTGCAACACGGTGATCACCCGCTGATAGCCAGCGAACGTCGAAAAACCGCCGGACTCGGCGATGTCCGCGATCGACAGGCGCCAGCCGAAACCGTCCAGCCCTGCCCCTGCGTCACGGGTGATTTCCTCGGTGCTGCCGCCGCCGTTTTTCCACGGCATGCGCGGGTAGCCTTCCGCGCGTAAAACCTTCACTTCACTCATTTATGCTCTCTATTTATGAAACCGACCTTCCAGACGATGACGAGAACCCGGGTGAATCAATCGCGCCGCCGTCACCGGCTGACGCCCCGACCACGTGCGGCGACGAATCAGCAAGCAAGGCTCACCCTTCTCAATCTGCAGCAACTTGCACTCTGACGGCTCGGCCAGAATCGCTTCAACCACATGCTCGCCTTCGGTCAGCGGCGCGACCTGGTTGAGATAGGCGTAAGGCGTTTGCAGGGTGAAGTCCTGCTTGAGGTATTCAGGCGCAACCAGCGCGTTAACGAAACGGTCTTCGATTTGCACCGGAATGTCGTTTTCGTAATGCACGATCAGCGAGTGAAAGACCTTCTGCCCTTCGCGCATGTCCAGCGCCAGCGCACGCTCTGAACCGGCGGCCTCTTCTTCGAGGGTGATCACCTGGCAGGTGTGGCGATGGCCACGGGAAGCAATTTCGTCGGCGATGTTGTGCACTTCGAACAGCGCGGACTGGCTCTTCGGTTCGGCGACAAACGTGCCGACGCCTTGCATGCGCACCAACAGACCGTCGGCGGTCATCTCGCGCAGGGCGCGGTTTATGGTCATGCGGCTGAAACCGAGTTGATTGACCAGCTCGCTTTCGGACGGCACGCGGTAGTGCGGCGGCCAGTTTCCGCTGTCGATCTGCTGGGTGATCATCTGTTTGACGCGGGCGTACAAGGGCGCCGGACTGTCGCCCATGTTC
>NZ_JBIVJB010000152.1:0-6683 GCF_044750025.1 Pseudomonas sp. NPDC088885
GTTCCTTGGCTCATGGGCACCAGTAAATCTCTAACGTAGGTTGCAGAAACGCGCGCACCGGCATGGCGGCGACGTCATCGGATGCCAGCGCGGCATTCAGGGTGGTCAGTTTCGACTGACCGGAAATCGACAGAATCTTGTGTTTCGCCGAAGCCAGCAGCGCACGGCTCATGGTCAGGCGCTGACGCGGCACGCTCGGCGCCAGCATCGGCCAGCAACGGCGGGTGCCATCGGCTTGCAGCGCTTCGGCCAGGTTCGGACTGTTCGGGAACAGCGACGCGGTGTGACCGTCATCGCCCATGCCCAACACCAGCACGTCAATCGGCGGCAGTTCAGCGAGCAAGCGATCAGCCTGTTCAGCAGCCTGCTCGACATTCGCTGCAGCGCTATACAGGCTGAGGAACTGCGCTTTTGCCGCCGGGCCTTTGAGCAGGTATTGCTTGAGCAGACCGGCATTGCTGTCGGCATGTTCAACCGGTACCCAGCGCTCGTCGGCGAGGGTCACAACGACCTTCGACCAGTCCAGTTCCTGTTTGGCCAGGTGCTGGAAAAACGCCACCGGGCTACGACCGCCCGACACCACCAGCACCGCGTTGCCGCGTGCCGCAATGGCCTCGCTCAATTGCTTGGCGACATTCAGCGCCAGACCTTCAGCCAACAGCACCGGGCTCTTGAATTCGTGAGCGTTTACGCCCGCAGGCAGTTGCACATTAGATATCGCCATACCACGACCTCCCATCCCGCGTGATCAATGCAATGGAGCTCATCGGCCCCCACGACCCGGCCGCGTACGGCTTGGGCGCGTCACCGGATTTTTTCCAACCGGCGATCAACTGGTCACACCATTTCCACGCGGCTTCGATTTCATCTTTACGGACAAACAGGTTCTGATTGCCATTCATCACTTCCAGCAACAACCGCTCGTAGGCATCGGGGATCCGCGCGCTACGCCAAGTGTCGGAGAAATTCAGTTGCAGCGGCCCGCTGCGCAGTTGCATGCCTTTGTCCAGGCCCTGCTCTTTGGTCATCACGCGCAAGGAAATGCCTTCGTCCGGTTGCAGGCGGATGATCAGTTTGTTACTGATCTGCAAGCGCTGCTCGGGGGCGAAAATGTAGTGCGACGGTTCCTTGAAGTGGATAACGATCTGCGACAACTTCTGCGGCATACGCTTGCCGGTGCGCAGGTAGAACGGCACGCCGGCCCAGCGCCAGTTGCGGATGTCGGCACGCAAAGCGACGAAGGTTTCGGTGTCGCTCTGGGTGTTGGAATTTGGTTCTTCGAGGTAACCCGGGACGGATTTGCCTTCGCTGTGGCCGGCGATGTACTGGCCGCGCACCACTTGCGTGGTCAGGCCTTCCGGACTGATCGGCGCCAGCGCCTTGAGCACTTTTACTTTTTCGTCACGAATGCTGTCGGCAGACAAGTCGGCCGGCGGATCCATGGCGATCAGGCAGAGCAACTGCAACAGGTGATTCTGGATCATGTCGCGCAGCTGGCCGGCCTTGTCGAAGTAGCCCCAACGGCCTTCGATGCCAACCTTCTCGGCCACGGTGATTTCCACGTGGGAGATGTAATTCTGGTTCCACTGGGTTTCGAACAGGCTGTTGGCGAAACGCAGGGCGATCAGGTTCTGAACGGTTTCTTTGCCCAGATAGTGGTCGATGCGGTAGGTGCGGTTCTCCGGGAAGAACTGCGCCACGGCATCGTTAACCTTGCGCGACGATTCGAGGTCGGAGCCGATCGGTTTTTCCAGCACCACGCGGGTGTTTTCCGCCAGACCGACGCTCGCCAGGTTCTCGCAGATCGCGCCGTACACCGCTGCCGGTGTGGCGAAGTAAGCAATCATGCGTTGCGTGCTGCCGGCCTGTTCGGCTAGCGCGACATAGTCTTCAGCCTTGAGGAAGTCGACGTGCAGGTAGCTCAGGCGTGCAAGAAAGCGCTCGGCCACGGCTTCGTCCAGCTCTTTGCCGACATAGCGGCGCAGTTCGGCGGCGATGAACGCCAGGTGCTGCTGCTCGGTGCCGTCTTCACGGGCCAACGCGATGATGCGCGTGTCCTCGTGCAACAGATCGGCGCCATCCAGGTGATACAGGGCAGGAAACAGCTTGCGCAGGGCCAGATCGCCGAGAGCGCCGAACAAGGCAAAGGTGCACGGTTCAACCGTAATCGAAGGCATGATGTTTGTTCTTTTATCAAGTTAAGCTACAAATACCTTTTTTCAAGGCATCACTCAAGGGAAAATGTAGTAATAACCACAACATTTTCGCAAAATACAGATTCCGAGTGGTGGTCGGTCGGAGCCATCAGTAGGATAGGCCACCGTGACGGGCCACATCAAAGGCCCAATTTGCATAGATCAGCGCACCTTTGCGCTGGTGAATTAGGAATTCCATATGGACCGCGTGCGAAATTTACTGGAACAGATCCAGAGTCGCCTTGAAGACCTGAACAAGGCCGAACGCAAAGTCGCCGAGGTGATCCTGCTCAACCCACAGCAGGCCACCCGCTTCAGCATCGCCGCCCTCGCCCAGGCCGCGTCGGTGAGCGAACCGACGGTCAACCGTTTCTGCCGTTCGTTCGGCGTCAGCGGCTACCCGGAACTCAAGCTGCAATTGGCGCAGAGCCTGGCCAGTGGCGCGGCGTACGTCAGCCGCGCGGTCGAGGCTGATGACAATCCCGAGGCTTACACGCAAAAGATTTTCGGCAGCGCCATCGCCTCGCTGGACAGCGCTTGTCAGGCGCTGGATCCGAACCTGATCAGCCGCGCCGTTGACCTGTTGATTCAGGCACGGCAGATCCACTTCTTTGGTCTCGGCGCTTCGGCACCGGTGGCGCTGGATGCGCAGCACAAGTTTTTCCGCTTCAACCTGGCGGTTACCGCGCACGCCGATGTACTGATGCAGCGGATGATTGCTTCGGTGGCGCACACCGGTGAGCTGTTCGTGATCATTTCCTACACCGGGCGCACCCGTGAACTGGTGGAAGTGGCGCGCATTGCTCGCGAGAACGGGGCTTCGGTGTTGGGTTTGACGGCGGAGAATTCGCCGCTGGCCAAGGCCAGTACGTTGAGCCTGAATATTCCGCTGCCGGAAGACACCGACATCTATATGCCGATGACTTCGCGGATCATTCAGTTGACCGTGCTGGATGTGTTGGCGACCGGGATGACCTTGCGGCGCGGGGTGGATTTCCAGCCGCATCTGCGCAAGATCAAAGAGAGCTTGAATGCCAGCCGGTATCCGGTGGGGGATGAATTTAATTAGGACGCTTCGCGTAAAAGATCGCAGCCTTCGGCAGTTCCTACAGGGGTTGATCGTTCCCACGCTCTGCGTGGGAATGCAGCCCGTGACGCTCCGCGTCACTGGACGCGGAGCGTCCCTTGAGGAATTACCACGCAGAGCGTGGGAACGATCATCAAGCCGCCGCCCACGCCTGCAAACTCAAATGCGCCTTCTCCCCCGGCGCCAGGTGCAGGCTGTCCGTCCCGCCCGCCGCCGCTTCAACACAGACAAACTCCGAAATCTCATCCCACGTCACGCCCAATAATGGCCGCGCCCCGGGATGCCAGACCACCGTGTCGGCACTGTCGCCGGTATCAATGCACAACTCGCGCTGCCAGGCATGATCTTTCAGCTGCAATTCGCCGTCATGCTGGAACACGCGCTGACACCCGCCATCCACGCGCAACTCGCCTTCCTGCTGACAACTCTGGCGGCTCAACTGGTCGTAACCCTGCGCCCCTTCGAGCCCAGACAGCGCTATCTCACCGACATCGCCAATACGCCAGTAAGCGTGCAAAGCCTGGCTCAACTGGCACGGCATATCATCCTGATGCTCGGTGCTCAGGCGCAGATCCATGCGTTCGCCAAGGTGCGCGTGCAGGTCAACCTGCCAGTCGCACAGTTGCAATTGCCAGTGCAAACGCACGCCGTCGTCGGCGGTGCTGCTGTCGAGTAATTTCCAGTCGAGCAAACGCGCCCAGCCATGCGACGGCCAAGCGTTCTCGCTCGGATGACGGCCATACCACGGCCAACAAACCGGCACACCCCCACGGATCGCCCCGACATGCGGCCACTTCGCCGCACACCACAACCACGGTTTTTGCCCGCGCGGCTGAAAGTGCAGCAACTGCGCGCCCTGACGACTGAACACCGCCTGACACAGCGGGTGATCGATCACCAACACGTCGCGCATCTGATAGCGCTCCCAAGCGAATATCGGCTGTTCGCGCAGGGATTTGAAGAAGCGTTGTAGCGGATGCTCATGCATGGGCCACGGTCCTGAAAATCATGGGGGTACTTATCAATCCAAAGCCTTGCATAGCACTTTGTGGCGAGGGGATTTATCCCCGTTGGGTCGCGAAGCGGCCCTAAAACCATTCACCGAGGTGTATCAGCCAGATTGTGCTTATCGGATTTGGGGCCGCTTCGCTGCCCATCGGGGCGGTGCGACGTTTCGCTAAATCCCCTCACCACAAATTTGTACGACACAAACATTGTTTACCTGTGTCACAAAAAAAAGCGGACAGCCTTGGCTGTCCGCAAATATGCGCACATAGAGAGGAGCTTATCGCAGACGCGTTAGAACGTAGACTGAATTTTCAGGCCAGCGACCAATGCGTTGTCCACATCATCCACACCGCCCGGGTGAGTGATGTACTGCAAGTTAGGACGTACGGTCAGCCAGTTTGTTACGTGGAAGCCGTAGTTGATTTCGTAGTTGTATTCGGTTTCACGAATCGGCGAGAACACCGGATTGTCGTAATCCGACACACCGTTGGAAACGTTGAGCAGCTCGGCGTTTTTCTTCACGTCATCGTTGACGTGAATACGTGCCGCGCCGATACCGACGTCATCCTTCGGACGTGCGTCGAACGGGCCTTTGTAGACAAACATCACCGACTGGTAGTTGTCGATGAAGTTGGTGTCTTTGTCGTGGAACGTGGCGTTGGCCGCGATGTTCAGACCGCGAGAAGCATCACCGTTGTGGCTGGTGAGTTGCTGTTGCGCCACAAACCAGTAGCCGCTTTTGCTGCTGTGGGTTTTATACGCGTCGCCCGTGGTAGCCGCGTCGAAACCGTTGACGTCTTCACGAACGTCGTCGGCATCGGCCGTGCTCTTGTAGTAACCGACGCGGTATTCGCCCGGCAGGCTGTTGACCTTCGGCGACCAGACCAATTCAACCGGCAAAACAGTCCCTTTGGTACCACTGCCGCTGAGTTTGAAGCCGTTGCCGTGTTCCAGCTGCGACGGGTTCTGGTTGTAAGCACCGATTTGCGCGTAGAGCTCGTCGTTGATGTTGTACTTCACGCGGATCGCGGCCTGGCTGACGGGCCAGTTGTACCAGATGTTGGTGGCCCAGTTACCCACTTGGGAACCGCAGAACGCCAGGTTCTGGAAGTCGCACGGGAAGGTATTGAAGTCTTCGCCTTCACCGAAGTAACCGGCCTTGACGTCGAGCTTGTTGTCGAAGAACTGGTGCTGAATCCACAATTGGGTCAGACGCACCATGTGGCCACGACCGTAAACTTCCTGCGAGGAGCTCAGGGTGCCGGCACGCGGATCGCCAACACGGTCGTTGGAGATGTTGTAACCGTTACGGTTGGTCAGCTGGATCTTGGCCTGAGTGTTATCCCAGCCCCACAGCTTTTGCAGATCGAGTGCCACGCCCAGACCGAACTGGTCAGCGTAACGCGCAGTCTTGTCGTCGTTGTAGCCACCGTTCAGGTTGCCACCGACTTCCCCAACGTAGTCAGCCTTGATGTCGATACCCTGCTCGATCAGCTTGGTACGCTCGCCACCCCAGTCGCCCGTCATCCATTTCGAATCGGAGCTGAAGGCATCCGCCGCCATGGCGTTACCGGCCAGCACCAATGCCGCCGCAGCTGATACTTGGCAGATCAACCGGGCATTGACGTGTTTCTTTTTCATCCCTACATCCTCGTCTTTATTGTTATTAACTGTTTTTATCTAACGCGGTTTACTTAAATTGCGATGCTCGACAGGCCGGGCACCGCGTTTCCCCTTGTGGGAGCGGGCCCTGTGGCGAGGGGATTTATCCCCGTTGGGCTGCGCAGCAGACCTAGCTTTTTGGGGCCGCTGCGCGACCCAACGGGGATAAATCCCCTCGCCACAAAAGCCCTCTCCTACATCAAATTTCAGCGGCCTTTGAATTGGGCGACGTTCGCAGACCGCGCATCGGTCTGTGGTTGACCGGCAGTGCCGAGGCGCTCGCCGGTGTTGGCATCAAACAACAACACTTTCGACGGATCGAATTGCAGCGTCAGGCTTTCGCCCACTTGCGGTGCCACGTCCGGCGCCAGACGGCAGCAGACTTTGGTTTCATTCAAATTGACGAACACCAACGTGTCCGGGCCGGTCGGCTCGGTGACCTGCACTTCGGCACGAATGCTGGGCAGGCCATTGCCCTCGCCGTTCGACAGAACGATCTGCTCCGGGCGCAGGCCGAGGATCACTTCGCGATCTTCAAGGCCGGCGTCCTGCATGCTCATCGGCAATTCGCAACGGGCCTGGCCGCTGTCGAGCAGCGCCAGCAGACGACCGTCCTTGCGTTGCAGGCGCAGCGGAATGTTGAAGTCGGCACGCACAAGGATGGTGAGTGGGTGCAGCTCAACACCAACATCCTGCAGATCGAAAACGAGTACTACTCCAACATCCGCCCG
>NZ_JBIVJB010000153.1:0-6354 GCF_044750025.1 Pseudomonas sp. NPDC088885
TTTGATCACTTCAGGATTGTCGCGGATCTGTTCCGGCGTGCCGTCGGCCAGAGGCGTGCCCTGGTTGATCACGACGATGTGGTCGGAAATGCTCATGACCAGTTTCATGTCGTGTTCGATCAACAGCACGGTGACGTTGTGCTCCTCACGCAGCACGCTGATCAGCGCCTTGAGGTCTTCGGTTTCCTTCGGGTTCAGACCGGCGGCCGGTTCGTCGAGCATGAGGATCCGCGGACGGGTCATCATGCAGCGAGCGATTTCCAGACGACGTTGCTGACCGTAGGCCAAGGTGCCGGCGGTACGGTTGGCGAACTCTTTCAGGTTGACCTTTTCCAGCCAGTACTCGGCAAATTCCATCGCCTCGCGCTCGCTTTTGCGGAACGACGGGGTCTTGAACAGGCCGGCCAGAAAGTTCGTGTTCAGGTGACGGTGCTGGGCGATCAACAGGTTCTCGACCGCCGTCATGTCCTTGAACAGGCGCACGTTCTGGAAGGTGCGCACCACGCCTTTGAGGGCGATCTTGTGGCCCGGCAGGCCTTGAATCGGCTCGCCGTCGAGCAGGATGCTGCCACCGGTGGGCTGATAGAAACCGGTCAGGCAGTTGAACACGGTGGTCTTGCCCGCGCCGTTCGGCCCGATCAAGGCAACCACTTGTTTCTCTTTGACAGTCAGGGCCACGCCGTTGACCGCCAGCAAGCCGCCGAAGCGCATGCTCAGGTTCTCAACTTTTAAGATCTCGCGGCTCATTTTCGCAACTCCATGTGTGGGCGTTGCATCGGCAGCAGACCTTGTGGACGCCAGATCATCATCAACACCATCAGGGCACCGAACATCAACATGCGGTACTCGCTGAACTCACGCATCATTTCCGGCAACAGGATCATTACCACGGCGGCCAGAATCACACCCAACTGCGAGCCCATACCACCCA
Source organism: Pseudomonas sp. NPDC088885 (assembly GCF_044750025.1). Classification (NCBI taxonomy): domain Bacteria; kingdom Pseudomonadati; phylum Pseudomonadota; class Gammaproteobacteria; order Pseudomonadales; family Pseudomonadaceae; genus Pseudomonas; species Pseudomonas sp. NPDC088885. The sequence continues at coordinate 932 of NZ_JBIVJB010000153.1, forward strand.
GCACGACAATGGCGAGGATGATTGCCGACTCGATGAAGGTGAACGATTCCGGGGTCACCAGACCCTGACGGGCGGCGAAGAAGCTACCGGCGAAACCGGCGAACGCAGCACCGAGGGTGAACGCCGACAGCTTGATGATCGTCGGATTCAGACCCAGCGCACGGCAGGCAATTTCGTCTTCACGCAGCGCTTCCCACGCTCGGCCGATCGGCATGCGCAGCAAACGGTTGATAACGAACAGCGCCGCCAGCGCCAGCACCAGGGCAACCAGGTAGAGGAAAATCACCTTGTTGATCGAGTTGTATTGCAGGCCGAAATACTCGTGGAAGGTTTGCATGCCTTCCGCAGCCTTGCGTTCAAAGGTCAGGCCGAAGAACGTCGGTTTCTCGATGTTGCTGATGCCGTTCGGACCGCCAGTGATGTCGGTCAGGTTACGCAGGAACAGACGGATGATCTCACCGAAGCCGAGGGTCACGATCGCCAGATAGTCACCGCGCAAACGCAACACCGGGAAGCCCAGCAGGAAGCCGAACGTCGCCGCCATCAGGCCGGCAATCGGCAGGCAGATCCAGAAGCTCAAGCCGTAGTAGTGCGACAGCAGCGCGTAGCTGTAGGCGCCGACGGCGTAGAAGCCGACGTAACCGAGGTCGAGCAGACCGGCCAGACCGACGACGATGTTCAGGCCGAGGCCGAGCATCACGTAGATCAGGATCAGCGTTGCGATGTCCACCGCGCCACGCGAACCGAAGAACGGCCACACCAGTGCACCGATGATCAGCGCAATGATGAAGTAGCGTTGCGTGGTCGGCAGGGTCAGGAAGTTGCTGGCCTTGGCCGGGATCAGCGGCATGCCCGGCGAGGATTTCCACGCCTTGCTGATCTGCTGGTTGAACAGCACCCGCAGGAACATCAGCACCGAACAGATGGCGATGGTCGCCAGAATCATCGGGCTGGTGTTATGCACTTCGAGGTTGATGCCGACGATGGTCAGTTTCAGTCCGAGTACCGGGTAGGCCACAGCCCACACCAGCAAGGCACTGAACAGTGCCTGTTTAAGATTCCTAGTCATACTTTCTCAACCTCCGGACGGCCCAGAATGCCGGTCGGACGGAACAACAGCACCAGAACCAACAAGCCGAAAGCCACGACGTCCTTGTACTGGTCGCCGAAGATATCGGCGCCAAACGCTTCCGCCACCCCAAGCACCAACCCGCCGAGCATGGCGCCGGGGATGCTGCCGATGCCGCCGAGTACTGCTGCGGTGAAGGCTTTGAGGCCGACGAGGAAACCGGCGTTCGGGTTGATCACGCCATATTGCATGCTCAGCAGCACGGCCGCGATGGCCGCCAGCGCAGCACCAATGACGAAGGTCAGGGCGATGATGTTGTTGATTGCGAGCAGGTTGGCCATCTTGATGTCTTCGGCGCAGGCGCGGCAGGCGCGACCCAGGCGAGAACGGGAGATGAACAGCGTCAGGCCGAGCATGGCGATCAGCGTCACCACGAACACCACGATTTGCATGTAGGAAATCAGCACTTCATGTGCGCCACCTGGCCCGAAGGAAATGTTCCCGGGGATCAGGTTGGGGATGGATTTGTCCTTGGAGTCTTGCGCTAGCAGAACCGTGTTCTGCAGGAAGATCGACATACCGATGGCGGAAATCAGCGGGATCAGACGGTTGCTGCCGCGCAGGGGGCGGTAGGCGATCCGTTCGATGCTGTAACCGTAGGAACTGGTGACAACGATGCTCGCAATGAAGGCCGCGGTCATCAACAGCGGGACGTTGTCGATTCCCATCATGGCTAGCCCGGCGATGGCGATGAACGCCACGTAGGAACCGATCATGTACACCTCGCCGTGGGCGAAGTTGATCATTCCAATGATGCCGTAAACCATCGTATAGCCGATGGCAATCAGGGCATACGTGCTGCCAATGGTCAGACCATTAACCAGCTGCTGGAAGAAGTGATAGAGGTCAGGCATTACAACGCTCCTAAAAACCTGATACGCATTTCACTGGTGGAGTCATTTTCCCGCCCGGCCCCGTGGATCTATATCCACTTCGAATCCGGGTTTTGCCAGCGAACCGCTGATGACGGTTTTGAGATTTTCAGGTGGGGAGACTGGCGGATCACGCCAGCGCGGCCCATACATTCGTAAAACAAAGCCCACGGCACGCCGTGGGCTTTATTGGCAGTCAGTCAGGCAGCGCCTTACTGAGGGGATACTTCAGTTTTTGGTTTGCCGAAGTGCCACTCGTAAACCACAAATTTGAAGTCCTTCAGGTCGCCCTTGGCGTCGAAGCTCAGGTCGCCAGTCGGGGTTTTGAAGGTGCCAGCGTGAATGGCTTCAGCCACTTTGGCCGGGTCTTCGCTCTTCGCAGCGGTGATACCGCCGGCAATCACTTCAACCGCCGAGTAGGAAGGGAACACGAACGGGCCGCTCGGATCTTCTTTCTTCGCTTTGAATGCATCAGCCAGGGCGATGTTGGCCGGATCCTGGTCGAAGGATTTCGGCAGGGTTACCAGCAGACCTTCGGAAGCGTCTTTGGCGATCTGCGAAATCGAGTCGTTACCCACGCCTTCCGGACCCATGAACTTGGCTTTCAGGCCTTTTTCAGCCGATTGACGCAGGATCAGGCCCAGCTCCGGGTGGTAGCCGCCGTAGTAAACGAAGTCGACGTTGGCTTGCTTGAGCTTGGCGATGATCGAGGAGAAGTCCTTGTCGCCGGCGTTGACGCCTTCGAACACGGCAACTTTCACGCCTTTCTTCTCAAGGGTCGATTTGACGGCGGTGGCGATACCTTCACCGTATTGTTGCTTGTCGTGCAGCACAGCAACGATTTTCGGTTTGACGTGATCGGCAATGTAGTTACCGGCGGCAGGGCCCTGGGCGCTGTCCAGACCGATGGTACGGAAGACCATTTTGTAACCACGGGCGGTGATGTCCGGGCTGGTGGCGGCCGGGGTGATCATGATCACGCCCTCGTCTTCGTAGATGTCCGAAGCCGGTTGAGTGGAGCTGGAGCACAGGTGACCGACCACGAACTTGACGCCGTCGTTGACGACCTTGTTCGCTACCGCTACTGCTTGTTTCGGATCGCAGGCATCGTCGTATTCAACGGCTTCGAGTTTCTTGCCGTCGACGCCGCCCTTGGCGTTGATTTGCTCGATGGCCATTTTCGCGCCACTGAACTGCATGTCGCCGTATTGGGCTACTGGACCGGTCTTAGGGCCGGCGATACCGATTTTGATGGTGTCAGCTGCGAACGAATGGCTGGCAACCCCGGCCAGAACCATTGCGGCAAACAGTTTGGAAATCTGCTTAGTAGCCTTAGTCATAGTGCTCCACTCTTACTGTTGTATTTTTTTTTGAGTTCTGGCGCCGTAGCAGCAGAACCGGGTCAGATATCTTTGCGATACCCTCCGGAAATGCCCCCGGCAACTGTACCGGTACAGTGTAGAGCGCCGGTTGTTAGCCTGGGAAGCGGGCGCCGAGGGGCAAAACCTGAGGGTGTCGCTTTTTTGAATGAAAAAGACAGAATTGCGGCGGGGCGTTCGTGGGGTTATGCCCCAATCAGCAGCATTCCTTGGCTTTCCTGCTCTTTTCGTTCGGTACAGCCTTTTGCAACCGGGTTTTGCTGACGGATCACCGACGTTATTATTCGCGTCGATTTCTTTTCCGGACAGTTCCCATGAATCAAGAACCTAGCACCCTCTATGCCAAGCTGCTTGGTGAAACCGCATCTATTACCTGGAAAGAGTTGGAGCCGTTCTTCGCCAAGGGTGCCCTATTGTGGGTCGACCCTGACCTGGATTTGATCGCTGCCGCCGAGGCCGTGGCGTCGGATGATGGCGAGAAAGTCGCCGCCTGGCTGGCCGAAGACAAAGTCGCCAAGCTGTCTGAAACGCGGGCGCTGGATCTTTTCGAACGCGATCCGCAGCTGTGGGCAGTGGTGGTTTCGCCGTGGATTCTGATCCAGGAAAGGGCGGGCGCTGCCGACGTTGCACCTTGATGGTGCGTCCGCTGGTCGGCGAAAAGTGTGTAGCGGAGTAGCGTGATGGCACGTTGCCGTGAAGAAAGGCCACAAGCGAGGGTGGCATCACGGTGACGTAAACGTAACGGGAACAGTTGAGAGAGCAGCCTTTGGGCTGCTTAATTGTTTCTGGATGTTGGAAAGGCAAAATCTTCAGTGACTGTGCCGGCCCCTTCGCGAGCAGGCTCGCTCCCACATTTGGAATGCATTCCCCCTGTGGGAGCGAGCCTGCTCGCGAATGGGGCGCCTCGGTCTCGGATCAGACCGAGAAAGACTTCCCGGTATGGTTATTCAGCGAAATAACCTTGGTCTTGCCAATCCGGTGACGATAGATCTCGCGCAAATACTTGATCGACTTCTTCACACAATCGCGCGACAACCGAATGTCATTGATCGAAACAAACTTGTCTTTGTCGTTGATCAGCTCGCGGTACTTCTTCTCGTACATCGGTTTGATCGCGTACCAGTTGGTGTCGAGGATCTTCGCCGGGTTCTCGAATTCATTAAGCAAATCGTCGATGCGATCTTCGTCGAATTCTTCATTGATGATGAAGTCGAGGATCGAGTTGTCCAGCGTCTCATCGAAACGGTACGGCGTCTTGGCGAAGCAGCGTTTGATGAACGCGACGATCAAGGTCAGGAAGTCGTCCGACAGGCACGGGCTCTTCGCGATCAATGTGGTCAGCGACAGGTTGGCCGAGGCGCCGATCACCAGCGCATAACGCTTGAGCGTGGTGTTGGGGAACAGGCTGTTGAGGTGGGTTTTCAACCGGTTCAGATCCATGTAAGACAGCTTGTAATCCTTCGGCAGCGAAACGATCGAGACCACCGACGAGCAGTTCTTGAAGAAGTGCAGGTCGTGCAACGCGGCGGCGTCGTAGCCGGAATTCTTGTACTGCTCCAGCGAAGCGCGATAACGCTTGGATTCGATCGGCAGCAGGCTGATGCCTTCGATCGCTTGCGTGACCTTGTTGAAGTGCGGCAGGTCGATCGAGCGGAAGAACAGATCGTCGATGTTCAGGCGCTGCGGCTCTTTATCGAACACCTTGAATTTGTCGCTGCTCGGCGGCGGAGTTTCCGGCACCACCGATTCGGCGTAGGCAATCGCCACCGGGCCGGCCAGACTCATGAACAGATCGTTGGCATCCAGGCGAATGGTCTCACCGATGTCGATGCCGGCGCGGCGGAAATAGTTCTGATCGTAGTCAGTCGTCACCGCCTGCGCCGTCAGAATGTTGAAGATTTGCTGCGAGATGTATTGGTTGGCGTGCTTTTCCATCGCATTGACATCAATGTTCTGGATGTTGCCGTCATCGCTCTCTTCGGCGTAACGCATGATGTCGTTGGAGATCTGCATCATCGCGTTCCATGGGCGGATACGGCCCAT
>NZ_JBIVJB010000154.1:0-6293 GCF_044750025.1 Pseudomonas sp. NPDC088885
CTGATCGACGGCCGCCCACGCATCCTGAATCTCAAGGATCTGCTGGAAGCCTTCGTCCGTCACCGTCGCGAAGTGGTTACCCGTCGTACCGTGTTCGAACTGCGCAAAGCGCGCGAGCGTGGTCACATCCTCGAAGGTCAGGCCGTTGCCCTGTCGAACATCGACCCGGTTATAGCCCTGATCAAAGCGTCGCCGACCCCGTCGGAAGCTAAAGAAGCGCTGATCAGCACGCCGTGGGAATCCTCGGCCGTGGTCGCGATGGTTGAACGTGCCGGTGCCGATTCGTGCCGTCCGGAAAACCTCGATCCGCAATACGGTCTGCGCGAAGGCAAATACTTCCTGTCGCCAGAACAGGCGCAAGCCATTCTGGAACTGCGTCTGCACCGTCTGACCGGTCTGGAACACGAAAAACTGCTGGCCGAGTATCAAGAGATCCTCAACCAGATCGGCGAGCTGATCCGCATCCTCAACAGCGCTGTGCGCCTGATGGAAGTGATCCGCGAAGAGCTGGAAGTGATTCGTGCCGAATACGGCGACGTGCGCCGCACCGAAATTCTTGATGCCCGTCTCGATCTGACCCTGGGTGACATGATCCCGGAAGAAGAGCGCGTTGTGACCATCTCCCACGGTGGCTATGCCAAGACCCAGCCATTGGCTGCGTACCAGGCTCAGCGTCGTGGCGGCAAAGGCAAATCGGCGACCGGCGTCAAGGATGAGGACTACATCGCTCACCTGCTGGTTGCCAACAGCCACACCACGCTGCTGCTGTTCTCCAGCAAAGGCAAAGTGTACTGGCTCAAGACCTACGAGATTCCGGAAGCGTCCCGCGCTGCCCGTGGTCGTCCGCTGGTCAACCTTCTGCCATTGAGCGAAGGCGAATACATCACCACCATGTTGCCGGTCGATCTCGAAGCCATGAAGCGTCAGGCTGAAGAAGAAGAGGCTGAGGGCGTTGAGGTTGATGTAGAGGAAATCGAAAACAGCAACGAGACCGACGAAGAACGTCGTGCCCGTATCAAGGCTGCTGATCGTAAAAAAGCGCCGTTCATCTTTATGTCGACCGCCAACGGTACGGTCAAGAAGACGCCGCTGGTGGCCTTCAGCCGTCAGCGCAGCGTTGGTCTGATCGCGCTGGAGCTGGACGAAGGCGACATCCTGATCTCTGCAGCTGTCACCGACGGCGAGCAGGAAATCATGCTGTTCTCCGACGGCGGCAAAGTTACGCGCTTCAAGGAATCCGAAGTTCGCGCCATGGGCCGTACCGCCCGCGGTGTGCGTGGCATGCGTCTGCCAGAAGGGCAGAAGCTGATCTCCATGCTGATTCCGGAAGAAGGCAGCGAAATTCTCACTGCTTCGGCGCGCGGCTACGGCAAGCGTACGGCGATCACCGAGTTCCCTGAGTACAAGCGTGGCGGTCAAGGCGTTATCGCCATGGTCAGCAACGAGCGTAACGGCCGTCTGGTCGGTGCGGTTCAGGTGCAGGACGGTGAAGAAATCATGCTGATCTCCGATCAGGGCACCTTGGTGCGTACCCGTGTCGACGAAGTGTCGAGCCTGGGCCGTAACACCCAAGGTGTGACGCTGATCAAACTGGCCAAGGACGAAACCCTGGTCGGTCTGGAGCGGGTTCAGGAGCCTTCGGAAGTTGAAGGCGAAGAGCTTGAAGGGGAAGAGGGCGAGGAATTCGAAGGCACTGTCGTAAACGACGATGCCGGTGAAGACCAGCAACTCGACGCCGCAGCAGACGAAGAACCGCAAGAATAAGCGGACAAGCAAGGGGGCGGATGAGAATTCGCCCCCTTGTTATTTGTCCGGTATGAAATTTCGACATCATGGAGATCCCCTGTGGGAGCGAGCCTGCTCGCGAATGCAGGCGCTGCGGTACCTCTGACACACCGCGGTGATGCATTCGCGAGCAGGCTCGCTCCCACTGGGCCGTGTTGATCGGTAGTGTGATTTATTGCGTGATACCACCAAATCAGAGCGAGATTGGATGTGAGCAAGCGAGCCTATAACTTCTGCGCCGGTCCTGCGGCGCTTCCTGAAGCTGTCCTGCAGCGCGCCCAGGGTGAACTCCTTGATTGGCACGGCAAGGGTCTGTCGGTCATGGAAATGAGCCATCGCAGCGATGAGTTCGTGTCCATTGCCACCCAGGCCGAGCAGGATCTGCGTGACCTGCTGAATATCCCGTCGAACTATAAAGTGCTGTTTCTTCAAGGTGGCGCCAGCCAGCAATTCGCGCAGATTCCACTGAACCTGCTACCGGAAAACGGCTCCGCCGACTACATCGACACCGGTATCTGGTCGCAGAAAGCCATCGAAGAAGCCTCGCGCTACGGCCGCGTCAACGTCGCCGCCACCGCCAAGCCTTACGACTATTTCGCCATCCCGGGCCAGAACGAGTGGAACCTGTCGAAAGACGCCGCTTACGTTCACTACGCACCGAACGAAACCATCGGCGGTCTGGAATTCCAGTGGATCCCGGAAGTCGGTGACGTGCCGCTGGTGGCTGACATGTCTTCGGATATTCTGTCGCGCCCGGTCGATATCTCGCGTTTCGGCATGATCTACGCCGGCGCGCAGAAAAACATCGGCCCGAGCGGCATCGTCGTCAACATCATCCGCGAAGACCTGCTCGGCAAGGCGCGTGCGCTGTGCCCGACCATGCTCGACTACAAAGTCGCGGCGGATAACGGCTCGATGTACAACACCCCGCCGACCCTGGCCTGGTACCTGTCCGGTCTGGTGTTCCAGTGGCTGAAAGAGCAGGGCGGCGTTGATGCGATCGCCAGGCTCAACGACGTCAAGCAGCGCACGCTGTACGACTTCATCGACGCCAGCGGCCTCTACAGCAACCCGATCAACAAATCGGATCGCTCGTGGATGAACGTGCCATTCCGTCTGGCCGATGATCGTCTGGACAAGCCGTTCCTGGTCGGTGCCGAAGCGCGCGGTCTGCTCAACCTCAAGGGCCACCGCTCCGTGGGTGGTATGCGCGCCTCCATCTATAACGCTGTCGACATCACTGCGGTCAACGCGCTGGTGGCGTACATGGCTGAATTCGAGAAGGAACACGGCTGATGTCCGAGCAAGAACTCAAGGCACTGCGCGTTCGCATTGACGCTCTGGACACCAAAGTCATGGAGCTGATCAGTGAGCGTGCGCGTTGCGCCCAGGAAGTCGCGCGAGTAAAGATGGCCTCGCTGGCCGAAGGCGAAGTGCCGGTGTTCTATCGTCCTGAGCGTGAAGCTCAGGTGCTCAAGCGTGTGATGGAGCGCAATCAGGGGCCGCTGGGCAACGAAGAGATGGCGCGGTTGTTCCGCGAAATCATGTCGTCGTGCCTGGCGCTCGAGCAGCCGCTGAAAGTGGCTTACCTCGGCCCTGAGGGCACCTTCACCCAAGCGGCAGCCATGAAACACTTCGGTCACGCGGTGATCAGCAAGCCGATGGCGGCGATCGACGAAGTGTTCCGTGAAGTGGCAGCCGGTGCGGTGAATTTTGGCGTGGTGCCGGTGGAAAACTCCACCGAAGGCGCGGTTAATCACACTCTGGACAGCTTTCTCGAACACGACATGGTGATCTGTGGCGAAGTCGAGCTGCGTATTCACCATCACCTGTTGGTCGGTGAAAACACTAAGACCGACAGCATCAGCCGCATCTATTCCCACGCACAGTCGCTGGCCCAGTGCCGCAAGTGGCTGGACGCGCACTATCCGAATGTTGAGCGCGTGGCGGTTTCGAGCAACGCTGAAGCGGCCAAGCGGGTTAAAGGCGAGTGGAATTCGGCGGCGATTGCCGGTGATATGGCGGCAGGGCTGTATGGCCTGACCCGTCTGGCCGAGAAGATCGAAGACCGTCCGGACAACTCGACGCGCTTCCTGATGATTGGTAACCAGGAAGTGCCGCCGACCGGCGACGACAAGACTTCGATCATCGTGTCGATGAGCAACAAGCCCGGCGCGCTCCACGAGCTGCTGGTGCCGTTCCACGACAACGGGATCGACCTGACCCGCATCGAAACCCGTCCATCGCGCAGCGGTAAATGGACCTACGTGTTCTTCATCGACTTCGTCGGCCACCACCGTGATCCGTTGATCAAAGGTGTGCTGGAAAAGATCAGTCAGGAAGCAGTAGCACTCAAAGTGCTGGGTTCCTACCCGAAAGCAGTTCTCTAAGGGGCGGTAGCAAATGAGTGGCAACTTCCTCGCTCTGGCACAGCCGGGCGTGCAACAACTTTCGCCGTACGTTCCGGGCAAGCCTGTGGACGAACTGGCGCGCGAGCTGGATCTGGATCCGGCAAAAATCGTCAAACTGGCGAGCAACGAAAACCCGCTGGGCGCCAGTCCGAAAGCCTTGGCGGCGATCCGCGAAGAGCTGGCCGAGCTGACCCGTTATCCGGATGGCAACGGTTTCGCATTGAAATCGTTGCTGGCCGAACAGTGCCGCGTCGAGCTGAATCAGGTCACGCTGGGCAACGGTTCCAACGACATTCTTGAGTTGGTCGCGCGCGCGTATCTGGCGCCGGGCCTCAACGCGGTGTTCAGTGAGCACGCGTTTGCGGTATACCCGATCGCCACTCAAGCGGTCGGCGCGCAGGCCAAAGTGGTGCCGGCGAAAGATTGGGGGCATGACCTGCCTGCAATGCTCGCGGCCATCGACGCCAACACCCGCGTGGTGTTCATCGCCAACCCGAACAACCCGACCGGCACCTGGTTCGGCGCTGAAGCGCTGGACGAGTTCCTGCAGGACGTTCCGGAGCATGTGCTGGTGGTGCTCGACGAGGCTTACATCGAATACGCCGAAGGCAGTGATTTGCCGGACGGTCTGGATTTCCTCGCCGCTTACCCGAACCTGCTGGTGTCGCGCACCTTCTCCAAAGCCTATGGTCTGGCGGCGTTGCGCGTTGGATACGGCCTGTCGACCCCGGTTGTCGCTGATGTGCTGAACCGTGTTCGCCAGCCATTCAACGTCAACAGCCTCGCTTTGGCGGCAGCCTGCGCAGCGTTGAAGGACGATGAATATCTGGCGCAAAGCCGTCAGCTCAACGAGGCGGGCATGCAGCAGCTGCAGGCCGGTTTCCGTGAGCTGGGCCTGAACTGGATCGAATCCAAGGGCAATTTCATCTGCGTCGATCTCGCACAAGTTGCAGCCCCGGTATTCCAGGGTTTGCTGCGCGAAGGCGTGATCGTGCGTCCGGTGGCCAATTACGGCATGCCGAACCACCTGCGAGTGACCATCGGTCTGCCAGCGGAAAACAGCCGCTTCCTCGAAGCGCTGCGCAAGGTTCTGGCTCGTGGGTGATGTCACTGCACTGCAATCTGCTGCACCTATGATCGGTCGCCTCGTGGTGGTCGGTCTGGGGTTGATCGGTGGTTCGTTTGCCAAAGGCTTGCGTGAAAGCGGTGTGTGCCGCGAAGTGGTCGGGGTCGATCTCGATCCGCAATCGCGCAAGCTCGCGGTCGAGTTGGGTGTGGTCGATCGTTGTGAAGATGACTTGGCGGCTGCATGCCAAGGCGCTGACGTGATTCAGCTGGCGGTGCCGATTCTGGCGATGGAAAAAGTGCTCGCGCGTCTGGCGAGCATGGATCTCGGGCAGGCGATTCTGACCGACGTCGGTAGCGCCAAAGGCAATGTGGTGCGCGCGGCAACCGAAGCGTTTGGCGCGATGCCGTCGCGTTTCGTGCCGGGCCATCCGATTGCCGGTTCCGAGCAGAGCGGGGTGGAAGCCTCCAATGCCGAACTGTTCCGTCGCCACAAAGTGATTCTCACGCCGCTCGAGCAAACCGATCCGGCCGCATTGGCTGTGGTTGATCGTCTTTGGCGCGAATTGGGCGCCGACGTCGAGCACATGCAGGTCGAGCGTCACGATGAAGTGCTGGCCGCGACCAGTCATCTGCCACACTTGCTGGCTTTCGGTCTGGTCGATTCGTTGGCCAAGCGCAATGAAAACCTTGAGATCTTCCGTTACGCTGCCGGTGGTTTTCGCGATTTCACAAGAATCGCCGGAAGCGACCCGGTGATGTGGCACGACATCTTCCTCGCTAACCGCGAGGCTGTTCTGCGCACACTCGATACATTTCGCAGCGACCTCGACGCCTTGCGCGACGCGGTCGATGCAGGGGATGGGCACCAATTGTTGGGCGTCTTCACGCGCGCCCGGGTTGCCCGCGAGCATTTCAGTAAAATCCTGGCCCGCAGGGCCGGTTTCATGGAAGGTTTCATGCACTAAACGTCGATTGATTTTAAGAACGCCCAAAAGACAGGTCAGACCATGAGCATTACCCAGTTCAAAA
>NZ_JBIVJB010000155.1:0-6166 GCF_044750025.1 Pseudomonas sp. NPDC088885
TGCACTGCAAGACGCAGGCGTTAAAACCGTGCGTTCGCTGGCAGACATCGGCAAGGCCCTGGCCGAGCTGACCGGTTGGGCTGTCAAGTAAGCCTCGCGCTTAACTGACGCTCCATCAAACAAAGGCCACCTTCGGGTGGCCTTTGTCGTTTCTGGCGTATGAGATTTATGTGGGCTCTTGTGGCGAGGGGATTTATCCCCGATGGGCTGCGAAGCGGCCCCAAGAATCTGAACTGGAATAACCTGACTTATCGCGGTCGAGAGCATTGGGGCTGCTGCGCAACCCATCGGGGATAAATCCCCTCGCCACAAGTTTCGGCGGGGAAACTGGTATTTGGTTTGAACAACAAAGCACTGGATATGAAAAATAGATACGTAAACGCGACACAGAAACGTCGCGTATCGGATAGTTCGCCCTCTAACAGTGCGTTTGCAGGCCAAATTCGTTAGGCTAGCAGCCATTTTTGCGTCTGCCGCCCACAAGGCATGCAACGCGCTTTAAGGGTCAGTCCCATACGGATCGACAGCATTTCCCTAATTACACAGGGCAATCCCCCTCTAAATTCCGATTCAGTAGTGTGGTATTACCTTAATGAAAGTTTTGAAAGGTCAGGACATCCTGGCACTTGGCTTTATGACATTTGCCCTGTTCGTTGGGGCCGGCAACATTATCTTCCCGCCTATCGTTGGCTTGCAGGCCGGACCTCACGTCTGGATGGCTGCGCTGGGTTTTCTGATCACCGCAGTGGGTTTGCCGGTGATCACCGTTGTCGCACTGGCCAAGGTCGGTGGGTCGATGGATGCGCTGAGCAGCCCGATCGGTAAGGTCGCGGGCGGCATTCTTGCGGCTGCGTGCTATCTGGCCGTCGGCCCGCTGTTCGCCACTCCGCGTACCGCCACCGTATCCTTTGAAGTCGGTTTGGCGCCGCTGACCGGCGAAAGCCCGCTGGCACTGTTCCTCTACAGTTCGGTGTACTTCCTGCTGGTGTTCTTCATCTCGCTCTACCCGGGCCGTTTGCTGGACACTGTTGGCCGTTTCCTCGCGCCGCTGAAGATCATCGCGCTGGCCGTGCTCGGTATCGCTGCATTCGCCTTGCCGGCGGGTGACGTCGGCCACGGCACGCCGGAATACGTCGCGGCACCGTTCTCCCAAGGCTTCATCAATGGTTACCTGACCATGGATACCCTCGGCGCGCTGGTGTTCGGCATCGTCATCGTCAACGCGATCCGCTCCCGTGGCGTCGAGTCGCCGAAGTTGATCACCCGTTACGCGATCATCGCCGGTTTGATTGCCGGTGTCGGTCTGGCGCTGGTCTACATCAGCCTGTTCCGTCTGGGTTCCGGCAGCCATGAAGTGGCCGTCGGTGCAACCAACGGCGCGGCGGTCTTGCACGCTTACGTGCAACACACCTTCGGTTCGCTGGGCAGCGGTTTCCTCGCGGTACTGATCTCGCTGGCGTGCCTGGTGACGGCAGTAGGTCTGACCTGCGCCTGTGCCGAGTACTTCAGTCGTGTGCTGCCACTGTCGTACAAGACCCTGGTGATCATCCTCGCGGCGTTCTCGCTGCTGGTGTCCAACCTCGGTCTGACCAAGCTGATCGCGTTCTCCATTCCGGTGCTCACCGCGATCTACCCGCCGTGCATCGTGTTGGTGGCGCTGAGCTTCTGCAAAGACTTCTGGCATGAACACGGTCGGATTCTCGGCCCGGTGATGCTGGTGTCGTTCTTGTTCGGCAGCATCGACGCACTGAAAGGCGCGGGTCTGGCTGACTGGATGCCGACGCAGCTGGCGCACCTGCCGCTGAGCGAGCAAGGTCTGGCGTGGCTGGTGCCGTGTGTGATGACTTTGGTGGTTGCAGTGGTTTGCGATCGCCTGCTGGGCAAGCGCAGCGAAGCGGTTGCCTGAGGTTGGCTGACCCGCCATAAGCGGGTCTTCAACGCTTAAACAGAAATGCCCCGTATCAATCGATACGGGGCATTTTTTATGGGCGTCAGGCAGTGTCTTTTTCCCTAGGCTAACGTCGAAGCACTGCATCGCTTTTATGTAGGAGCAGAGCTTGCTCGCGAAAGCGATCTGACATTCAACATTGATGTCGACAGAAACGCCGCTTTCGCGAGCAAGCTCTGCTCCTACAAGTTCACGTATTCAAGGGAATTGCATGTCGTTCATCCAGGCCAATCTGATCCACTTGCTCGCCGCGTGCTGGTTTGTCATCTGCTGGGGCGGTTACACCCGTTATGCCACGTGGAAGGGCCGCGACACCGCGTGCCTGGCCAGCGTGCTGCACCTGTACCGCGAAGACTGGATGCGCCGCATGCTCTTGCGCGACAACCGCATCGCCGACGCCAGCGTGATCGGCAATCTGGAGCGCAACGCCTCGTTTTTCGCCTCCAGCACGCTGATCATCCTCGCCGGTATTCTCACCGTGCTCGGCGCCTCCGAGCGGGCGGTGTCGTTGCTGGCGGACATCCCGATGGTGCAGCAAGCGTCGCAGGGCATGTCGGAAATCAAATTGCTGTGCCTGGCGATGGTGTTCGTCTACGCCTTCTTTACCTTCAGTTGGTGCATGCGCCAGTACAACTTCGCGGCGGTGCTGGTCGGTTCGGCGCCGATGATCGGCGAGCGTCATGTCTCCGAGCAGGAGCGTAAAGCGTTCGCGGCACGGGCTGCGCGGGTGATTTCGATGGCGGCCAACCAGTTCAACTTCGGTCTGCGCTCTTACTACTTCGGCATGACCATGCTCGCGTGGTTCGTCAGCCCGTGGCTGTTCATGTTGTTGAGCACTGGCGTGGTGCTGGTCTTGTACCGTCGCGAGTTTCATTCCGACGTTCTCGACGTAATGGTCTATACCCCTACAGAGGCGCCCATTCCCGAGGCGAACAAAGAGGCCGCTTGATGAGTATTCCGTTCTGGTGTGTGTTTATCAGCGCTTTGCTGATTTATGTGGCGCGTATGCCAGTGGCCAAGGCGATGAAAGAGCAGGGCGGTTACAACAACCACTTGCCGCGCCAACAACAGGCGCAACTGCCCGGTTACGGCGCGAGGGCGCTGGCGGCGCATCAGAACAGTATCGAAGCGTTCATGTTATTTGCCGTGGGTGTGTTGATGGCGCACACCACGCAAACGGTAGGATGGCTGATCGATACATTGGCGATCATCTTCGTCATCGCCCGCATCGTCTATTTGTGGTTCTACCTGGCTGATCTGCCAGCGCTGCGTAGCCTGGTCTGGTTCATCGGCTTAGTGTGTTCACTGCTGCTGATGATTAGTCCGACTTTTAGAACTGTCTTGCTTTAAGCGACATTGCCGTTAAATCCCAGACAAAAGAAAACCCGCACTTGGCGGGTTTTCTTTTTCAACGGTAAAAAGCAGATTATTGCTTTTTAGCAGCTTCGTCTTGCGCAGCAGCGTTCGATTCAGCCTGAGCTTTGGCAGCTTCGGCGTTTTCTTTCGCAGCGTCGTTCACTTTATCCTGAGCTTTGTTCATGTCTTGCTGAGCTTGTTCAGCATGTTGGTTGGCATCTTGAGCTTTGTCCTCGGATTTTTTATCGCAGGCAGCGAGACCGAGGGAAGCGGTCAACATCAAGGCAATAGCAAAAGTCTTACGCATGGGGTGTTTCTCCTTATGGAAAATAACTACTGGCCTTAAGAGCTTTGCGCTACAGGTTAAGTTCCTCATTTGTTTCAGATATATAAGTTTGTTTTGCCACGGAACTTTTGGCCTGTTGGCTACTACTGGCCAATGGCTTTAACGAGAGTAATTATCATATGGCTGAAAACCCCGTTTTTGAGCGCGCGACGCGATTTCTTTCGGCATTAAGACACTGTCAGGTACTGGGCTTGCGGGTACATGAAGCCTCCAGCGAAGGGCTCACGGTGATCCTGCCTTACAGTTCACAAATTGTCGGAAATCCGCAGACCGGGGTGATCCACGGCGGGGCAATCACCTCGTTGATGGACACCGCTTGCGGGATGTCGACATTGTGCGTGTTGCCGGAATTCGAAGTCTGCCCGACCCTCGATTTGCGCATCGACTATATGCACGCCGCCGAACCGAACAAAGACGTCTATGGCTTCGCCCAGTGCTACCGGGTAACCACCGATGTGATCTTCGCTCGCGGTTTCGCCTATCAAGATGACCCGGAACAACCCATCGCCCACGTCGTCGGCACCTTTATGCGCATGGGCAAAGGCTTGAAAGGCACCAAAGGCTTCGGCGGCGCGATCAAGGGAGCAGGGCAATGAGCGATGATCTGAAACAGCAACTGCAACTCGCTCACGCTCAAGGTGATTACGCGCCACTGTTGAAACTGATTCCCTACGCGGGTTTGATCGGCGTCGAATGTTCGCGGGTCGGTGATGAATTGCTGTTCAAGTTGCCAGCGAACAAGGACAACATTGGTAACCCTTTACTGCCAGCCATCCACGGCGGCGTGATTGCCGGGTTCATGGAACTGGCCGCGGCGCTGCACCTGTTGATCTTCACCGAAGCGCCGGGCGTACCGAAGATTATCGATTTCTCCCTCGATTACCTGCGCGCCGGGCAATTTCGCGATACCTGGGCCAAATGTCAGGTGTGCCGGCAGGGGCGTCGCGTCGCCAACGTCGCGATCACGGCGTGGCAAAGCACCGAAGGCGAGCCGATCGCCACCGCTCGCGCGCACTTCAAAATCGATGAGCCCTTGAAATCCTGAACAGCGCCCCAAACTCAGAGAACAACCCGCCGCCGACCATTTCGGGTCGCGGCCACTGCCATCTGATTGGAGTTTGATGACCATGAGTGTGGAAACTCAAAAGGAAACCCTGGGCTTCCAGACCGAGGTGAAGCAGCTGCTGCACCTCATGATCCATTCGCTGTATTCCAACAAGGAAATTTTCCTTCGCGAATTGATCTCGAACGCCTCTGACGCTGTCGACAAGCTGCGCTTCGAAGCCCTGGCCAAGCCAGAGTTGCTCGAAGGTGGCGCTGATCTGAAAATCCGTGTGAACTTCGACAAAGACGCCAAGACCGTCACCCTCGAAGACAACGGTATCGGCATGAACCGTGACGATGTGATCACCCACCTGGGTACCATCGCCAAATCCGGCACTGCCGATTTCATGAAAAACCTTTCCGGCGATCAGAAGAAGGATTCGCACCTGATCGGTCAGTTCGGTGTCGGTTTCTACTCCGCGTTCATCGTTGCCGACCAGGTTGACGTGTACTCCCGTCGCGCCGGCACTCCAGCCAGCGAAGGCGTGCACTGGTCGTCGAAAGGCGAGGGCGAGTTCGAAGTTGCGAACATCGACAAACCAGAGCGCGGCACTCGTATCGTTCTGCACCTCAAAGCGGCTGAAGACGAATTCGCTGATGGCTGGCGTCTGCGCAACATCATCAAGAAGTACTCCGATCACATCGCGCTGCCAATCGAGCTGCCGAAAGAAGTGGCACCTGCTGAAGGTGAAGAAACACCCGCGGCCGAGTGGGAAACCGTCAACCGCGCCAGCGCCCTCTGGACTCGCCCTCGCACTGAAGTGAAGGACGAGGAATACCAGGAGTTCTACAAACACATCGCTCACGACTTTGAAAACCCGCTGGCCTGGAGCCACAACAAAGTCGAAGGCAAGCTCGAATACAGCTCGCTGCTGTACGTGCCGGCCCGCGCACCGTTCGACCTGTACCAGCGTGAAGCGCCGAAAGGCCTGAAGTTGTACGTGCAACGCGTGTTTGTCATGGATCAGGCCGAGTCGTTCCTGCCGCTGTACCTGCGCTTCATCAAAGGCGTGGTCGATTCCAACGACCTGTCGCTGAACGTGTCGCGTGAGATCCTGCAGAAAGACCCGATCATCGATTCGATGAAAACCGCGCTGACCAAGCGCGTGCTGGACATGCTGGAAAAACTGGCGAAAAACGAGCCTGAGCAATACAAAGGCTTCTGGAAGAACTTCGGTCAGGTCATGAAAGAAGGCCCGGCAGAAGACTTCGCCAACAAGGAAAAAATTGCCGGTCTGCTGCGTTTCGCATCGACCAACGGCGACGACGGCGAGCAGATCGTCGGTCTGGCCGACTACCTGGCCCGCGCCAAGGAAGGTCAGGACAAGATCTACTACCTCACCGGCGAAACCTACGCGCAGGTCTAGAACTGCGCGCACCTGGAAGTGTTCCGCAAGAAAGGCATCGTAGTG
>NZ_JBIVJB010000156.1:0-6052 GCF_044750025.1 Pseudomonas sp. NPDC088885
GGTAACGTCCTGCTGCTCGACGAACCGTCC
This sequence comes from Pseudomonas sp. NPDC088885, assembly GCF_044750025.1. Taxonomy (NCBI): domain Bacteria; kingdom Pseudomonadati; phylum Pseudomonadota; class Gammaproteobacteria; order Pseudomonadales; family Pseudomonadaceae; genus Pseudomonas; species Pseudomonas sp. NPDC088885. Next base: position 31 of record NZ_JBIVJB010000156.1, read on the forward strand.
AACGACCTCGACGTTGAAACCCTGCGTTCCCTGGAAGAAGCCCTGCTGGACTTCCCGGGCGCTGCAATTGTGATCTCTCACGATCGGTGGTTCCTTGACCGCGTGGCGACACACATCCTCGCGTACGAAGATGACTCGCAAGCGATCTTCTTCGAAGGTAACTACACCGAGTACGAAGCGGATCGCAAGAAACGCCTCGGCGAAGCAGCTGCCCAGCCACACCGGGTGCGTCACAAGAAACTGGCCTGATTCGGGTTGGTTGCATAAAAGCGGAGCCTTCGGGCTCCGTTTTTTTTTGCCCGGGTTTTTTCAGATGGACAGTGGTGACCCCTTCGCGAGCAGGCTCGCTCCCACATTTGAAATGCATTCCCCTGTGGGAGCGAGCCTGCTCGCGAAAGCGGAATTATTGTTGGTGCAAATCTTGGATTGGAGCTCACCATTCAGGTGCAAAACAGGTCAAAAAATCCTCATGATTTATATCCTGTGCACCATTTAATTTCATATCCGCGACATTTCGCTCTATTCCTGTGCGCAATTCGTTTGTTACAGTCCGGCCCAATCTCTTCCAACGATAATAAATTTGCCGAGACTTTCCCCATGATCGAATCTGTCGAATCCTTCCTCGCCCGCCTGAAAAAACGCGACCCGGATCAGCCCGAATTTCACCAGGCCGTCGAAGAAGTCCTGCGCAGTCTGTGGCCATTTCTCGAAGCCAATCCGCACTACCTGACTTCGGGGATTCTCGAGCGCATCTGCGAGCCGGAGCGTGCCGTGGTGTTCCGCGTGTCGTGGGTCGACGATCAGGGCAAGGTTCAGGTCAATCGCGGTTTCCGCATCCAGATGAACAGCGCCATCGGCCCGTACAAGGGCGGTTTGCGTTTCCATCCGTCGGTGAACATGGGCGTGCTGAAATTCCTCGCTTTCGAACAGACCTTCAAAAACTCCCTGACCTCGTTGCCCATGGGTGGCGGCAAGGGCGGTGCCGACTTCGATCCGAAGGGCAAGAGCGACGCCGAAGTCATGCGTTTCTGCCAGGCGTTCATGAGCGAGTTGTATCGCCACATCGGCGCCGACGTTGACGTGCCGGCCGGTGACATCGGCGTAGGTGCGCGCGAGATCGGCTTCCTCTTCGGTCAGTACAAACGCCTGAGCAACCAGTTCACCAGCGTCCTCACCGGCAAAGGCATGACCTACGGCGGCAGCCTGATTCGTCCGGAAGCCACCGGTTTCGGTTGTGTGTACTTCGCGGAAGAAATGCTCAAACGTCGCGAGCAAACCGTGGAAGGCAAACGCGTGGCGATCTCCGGTTCCGGCAACGTCGCGCAATACGCCGCGCGCAAAGTGATGGATCTGGGCGGCAAGGTGATTTCGCTGTCCGACTCCGAAGGCACGCTGTATTGCGAGGCGGGCCTGAGCGAAGAACAGTGGTCGGCGTTGCTGCAGCTGAAAAACGTCAAACGCGGGCGCATCAGTGAATTGGCCTTAGCATTCGGCCTGGAATTCCGCGCCGGTCAGTTGCCGTGGTCGCTGCCATGCGATATCGCATTGCCGTGCGCCACGCAGAACGAACTCGACGCCGAAGCCGCGCGCACGCTGCTGCGCAATGGCTGCGTATGCGTCGCTGAGGGCGCGAACATGCCAACCACGCTGGAGGCTGTGGATATCTTTATCGAGGCCGGCATTCTCTTCGCGCCGGGCAAGGCGTCCAATGCTGGCGGTGTCGCGGTGAGTGGTCTGGAGATGTCGCAGAACGCCATGCGTCTGCTGTGGACGGCGGGTGAAGTGGACAGCAAGCTGCACAACATCATGCAATCGATCCACCACGCCTGCGTGCACTACGGCGAAGAGAACGGCCGGATCAATTACGTCAAAGGCGCGAACATCGCCGGCTTCGTCAAAGTCGCCGACGCGATGCTGGCGCAGGGCGTGGTTTAAGCCGGTTCGATGCGGATCACTTCAATCACTTGATCGCCGGCGGGGCGCTGCCACAGCACCTCGTCGTTGAGCCGGGCACCGAGCAGCGCCCGGCCCAGCGGTGAGCCCCAGTTGATCAGGTCTTTGGCGGCATCGGCCTGATCTTCACCGACCAATTGCACGCGGCGTTCTGTGTCGTGCTCATCCGCGTAGGTGACCCAACTGCCGATCTGCACTTTGTCTCTGGACGTTGCCGGCATAGCCACTTGCGCACTGCTCAAGCGCTGATTGAAATAACGCAAATCCCTTTGCAGATCCGCCAGCCGTTGTTTGTCGGCCTGCTCACCTTTGGCTGATTGCTCGGCGTGTTGGGTTTGCAGTTCGGCGACTTTCGCCTGCAACTGCGCCAAGCCTTGTGACGTGACGTAATTGGGCTGCTCGCTGACCTGCCGTTCAACCGGTTGATCGGCTTGTGCGGCGGCGTTGTCTTCGTTGACGAAAGCACGGCTCATGGGTTCCTCCTCGTATGAGGTTTGGGCCATGCTCGCAGGCATTTGGTTTCACTGGATGTCTGGGAGCGACCTAGGGCGAGCGATAAGCCCGCGCGGCGTCCTGATCTTTTTGCTGCTGCCAGGCGCGCTCGCGTTCGTCCCAATGCTCGTTGCGGTACTCGTCGCGATCCTTGTTTTCGAGCATCGCCTGACATTGGCGGAAGCCGTCCGTCCAGCCTTCGGCGTATTGCTTGTCTTTGAGATAGCGCGGGACGTTTTTGCGGAATTCGCCGCTGATCGAACCGGCAGCCTGGCGACCACTGACGCAACCGTCATCGAAACCGTCGGCAAAGGCCGGTGGGTAGCCTTTGGCGATCAAATCATCGTGGGTGGTCTGGCAACCGCTCACGAACAGCAAAACCCCCAGCAAACCCGCACACCGCCACATCGCACTCTCCTGAGCCGGTTGTCCGGCTTATAAGGAGAGTCTAGAAGCAGATTCATGAGGCGGCCGTCGAAGCCCTGTGAAAAATCCATTAACAGCACATTTCCCTTGTAGGAGTGAGCCTGCTCGCGATAGCGGTGTATCAGTCACCACAACAGTGACTGATGAATTGCTATCGCGAGCAGGCTCACTCCTACAGGAGGGATGTGTTCGGGATCAGTAGTGATACCACTTCACTTCGAGCATGACTTCCGTTTCAGGCGTGGCGATGTGGCTGAACTCGCGCTGCGCACTCAAGCGCAAACCAAGATTGCGCGACAGTTCCCACTGCTGATTCAGGCTCAAACTGCGCCGCACTTCGCCATTGGTGAAGTAATCACCCTTGGCCTCCAGGCTCATATTTCCCAGAGGATTGCGCCACAGCACGCCGGTATTGAAACCACCGGCCGGCGAAACAAATTCAGCAAAGTCATTGTTGTGCTCAACCCGCACGGTGCCCAGCGCAAATCCCAGCACATCATCACCCAGCGCCCACGTGCCGCCACCGCCACCATTCACATGGCTGACCAGCGTCTCGTCATCATGCTTGCCCGGCACGCGCTCAAGACCACCGGTGACTTGCCACGACAACGGCTGCAACAACTCATTGCGCGGTGTCAGCGAGCGAATCGTCGCCAGATCCAGTTGCTGGAACTGCCAGTGATTGCCTTCGTACTGACGCAGCTTCATTTGCAGGATTTCAATCTGCGCGCCGAGCGGGAAGCTTTCGGCGTTGTCGTTGAGATCGTGATAGGCCATGCGCAAACCGTACTCGCCGAACGCACGATCGCCGCGCGTGCCGAGGCCGGCCTGCCAGGTGCGCGATTCGTGGCCGTCTTCCGGCAAGCCCGGTTGCGGAATCTGCAGATCGGGTGCCGGGTTTTTATTGATCGCTCGCAGCAGTTCGAAACTGCGCTGCGCCCGTTGCGGATCACGTTCCTGACCGTTGGCGCGGTAGCGTTCGAGGCGATATGCCGCGTCGATGATCAGTGCCTGACGATCGCGGGGCAGGGCTTTGAAGGTCGGCTCTTGCAACACTTGTTGATCGGCGCTGACTTTCAGCACCCAATCCTGTTCTTCACCCGTCAAAGGCTCGGCGCGACTCAGCAACTCGCGCTCACGCGACGGGCGATATTCAATACTTTCCACCAGCCCGGCTTCTTTCACCGCTTTAACGGTGTCGGTCGGAATCGCCGTCAGCGGGAATTGTTCGGTCAGGCGCAGACTTGGGCGGGCCACTTGCAGCAGCTCCAGCAAGCGGTACGAGCAGTTTTCATCGAAGAAGAAATAGTCGAACTGAATCTGCTTCAGCTCCCACACATGCTCGACCATGCGCGCGGTTTCTTCTTGCGTCAGGTTAAGTCGGTATTCCCAAAGATCACGGTTTTCCAGGCTGCGGTATTCGGAGAGTTTTTCCTGATACGGCACCAGCGCGAACAGGCCCGGATAACCGCCCATCAAACCTTTCCAGGCGTAGAGAATGCTGTTGTCGGAACCTTCGATATAGGCGCCGAAGTTGATCGCGTAGCTGAGCAGCGAGGTCTTGTCGGCCTGCACGTCAGCTTGGTCGATGCGCAGCAGGGTGTGGCCGAACATCGATGACGGACTGTTCAAATACGCCGCCGGGAAGATCATCACCGCGCTGTGCGGCGAGACGTCCTTCATCCATTTTTTGTACTCGGCGCAATCAGGTGCCGGCAGATCTTTCAGATTGAGTTGCGCTTTCAGCCAGCGCGTGCGCGCCGGGTAAACGCACTGCGCGTGCTTTTCACCGAGACTGGCCGGGGCGTACAACGCTTGCACGGTCGCCGCCAATTCGTGATCGGGATGTTCATTGCCATCAGGCGCGAGAAAGAATTTCTTGTCGCTGACATAGCTGCGCCAACCGCCGAGTTTGGCGGTTTCGTAATGACCGAGGGAAATCCAGAAGCGGTCGTTGGCCAGTTGCTGCAAACGTTGAGGGTCGACATGGGGCGCGGCGGACAGCGGGGCGCAGACACAGAGCGCCAGCCAGGCAAGGCGTTTGAGCATAAGTGGCAACTTAAGTCGAAAGAAAATAAAACCCGAATCGGGGGTTAACACTCCACCCTTGTGGCGAGGGGATTTATCCCCGTTGGGCAGCGAAGCGGCCCCAAAACCTATATCCCCAATGCACCAGTTATACCGCATGCACAGGTTCACGACTGCTGCGCAGCCGATCGGGGATAAATCCCCTCACCACAGGTTCAGCGTCACGGTGGAATCACTGCATAAAAAATAAAACCCGCTCCCCGAAGGAAGCGGGCGGGGTCGAGCTTAAGCCTGCGTTGCGTACTTGGCCAGACGAGGATCCGATTTCAGTACGGCCAGGGTGTTGGTATGCACGTCTTCAGCGGTCACGTCAGCTTTGCTGAAGATCTGCTGGAAGTGCTCGTGAGTCACAGCAGCGAAGTGCGCACGATCTTCCGGCGCCACGCCCAGTACCACGGCATAAGTCGTCAGCGCTTCGCCGTTGCCTTTGGCCATGTCTTCGGACAGCTCGTTCATCATGCCATTCATGGCAAACCAGGATTTGCCGCCGTAGGTCAGCGACGCATTGGTCGAGCAACCGTTGGTGCCGGAAGTCATACCAAACGTAGCGTTACCGGAAGTGCCGTTAGTGGTGGAAGCGAGGAAGTGAGCAGGGGTGCCACGCTGACCTTCGAACAGCATGTTGCCCCAACCGCAATCCGGGCCGCCTGGAGCTTGCGCCATTGCGTTGATGGATACAGCGGTGAAGAGAGTACCGAGAAGAATCCGTTTCATAGCTTTGTTCTCTTTGTGTGCATACCAATGGACAGGGTTCTGGCCCCCAAGCGCTGTACAAGACAGACCCAAACGAAGCCAGTGGGCCGGTATTAGTTCCAGCCGCGCAGTTTGGAGTTTAGGCACGTTCCTGCGGTTCCGTGATTTTTTACAAAAGATTCGGTAATAACCCCGGTTTCAGGGGAGCCGGTGCGCAGAGATCCGGTTGTCTATGCTTTGTCACATGGCGCGCCTTGCCAGTGGGGCACGGGCAGCGCCAGAATGCGGCTATCTGCCCCGCCTGATTGTTAAGGAAGCCCGATGCCTGATCCTGTTGCTGCCAGCTTGCGTCTTGCGCCCGAAGCGCTGA
>NZ_JBIVJB010000157.1:0-5871 GCF_044750025.1 Pseudomonas sp. NPDC088885
GGTAATTCAGATTCAGAAAAGCGTTTTCAATGGCGCTCATGGCGAATAGCGTTCAGCTCCCCGCGGGTAAAGAATTACTTAATAGAACGCACCGCTGTAACAATAAGGCACATATGTTTTAAGGCAATTTGAGTGCCATGGCACAGTTCTTAATTGATTGCCTGATTGATATATAACCTAGCGGCATTTATGCAATTACATAAATACCGATCGGCTATATAGAGAGTTATAACGAATCAGGAGCGCGGCTCAAGAGCGCGGGGCGTAGGCAAACACGTCGGCACGCATTTGATGGGCGTCCATCCCGGCTTCGACCAAGGCGTCGAGGGTGCCGTAGACCATGGCCGGTGAGCCGCTGGCGTAGACGTGCAGCGGTTTCAGATCGGGGAAATCTTCACAGACTGCTTCGTGCAGCATGCCGCAGCGCCCTTCCCAACCGCATTGATCGCTGACGACTTTGTGCAGGAACAGGTTAGGCAACTTCTGCCATTCGTCCCAATGTTCGATCTCATAGAAATCTTCCGGACGACGCACGCCCCAATACAGATGCACGGGATGTTTGAAGCCGTTGGCGCGGCAGTGCTCGATCAGCGCGTGAATCTGGCCCATGCCGGTACCCGCAGCGACCAGCACCAGCGGCCCATCCGGCAGCTCGGCCAGATGCGTATCACCGAATGGCAACTCGACACGCACCATTGCGTTGCGTTGCAGCTGTTCGATCAGGCTCAGTGCACTGGCTTCGCGCGCCAGCACATGGATTTCCAGATCGCGTCCGCCATGCGGTGCCGAAGCCATGGAGAACGCCGACTTCTCGCCGTTCTCGCGTTCGATCATCAAGTACTGCCCGGCGTGATAGCGCGGTGGCTTACCCGCCGGCGCACGCAGACGCACGCGCCAAGTGTCGCCACCGACATCGCGGCATTCAATAACCTGACACGACAGGCTGCGCACCGGCAGTTCTCCCAGCGCGAGCACGCCATCCCACAGCAGGATGCAGTCTTCCAGCGGCTCGGCTATGCAAGTGTAGAACTCACCATGGTCATGCACCTTGCCGGCCTGTTCGACGCGGCCTTCAACCAGCAGCGCCGCACACACGTGACAATTGCCGTTGCGGCAGCTTTGCGGGCATTCGTAGCCCAGGCGCCGCGCACCATCGAGAATCCGCTCACCGGGCTGTATCTCGAGCACTGCTCCGGAGGGCTGCAGGGTTACACGCATCAATCTATTCCTAACTGATTCCAGATGGCATCGATTCGTTGGGTGACGGCGTCGTCCTTGACGATCACGCGGCCCCACTCGCGAGTGGTTTCGCCCGGCCACTTGTGGGTGGCATCGAGGCCCATTTTCGAACCCAGGCCGGAGATCGGCGAGGCGAAGTCGAGGTAGTCGATCGGCGTGTTATCGATCATCACCGTGTCGCGCTTGGGATCCATGCGCGTGGTGATGGCCCAGATCACGTCGTTCCAGTCGCGGGCGTTGATATCGTCGTCAGTGACGATAACGAACTTGGTGTACATGAACTGTCGCAAAAACGACCAGACACCGAGCATCACGCGCTTGGCATGCCCCGGATACGACTTCTTCATGGTCACGATGGCCATGCGGTACGAACAGCCTTCCGGCGGCAGGTAGAAGTCGGTGATTTCCGGAAACTGCTTTTGCAGAATCGGCACGAACACTTCGTTTAGCGCCACACCGAGGATCGCCGGTTCATCTGGCGGACGGCCGGTGTAGGTGCTGTGATAGATCGGTTTGATCCGGTGGGTGATGCGTTCGACGGTGAACACCGGGAAGCTGTCGACTTCGTTGTAGTAACCGGTGTGGTCGCCGTACGGGCCTTCATCGGCCATTTCGCCCGGATGGATCACACCTTCGAGGATGATTTCGGCAGTGGCCGGCACTTGCAGGTCGTTGCCACGGCACTTCACCAGTTCGGTGCGATTACCGCGCAGCAGACCGGCGAAAGCGTATTCGGAGAGGCTGTCCGGTACCGGCGTCACGGCGCCGAGGATAGTTGCCGGATCGGCGCCGAGGGCCACGGACACCGGGAACGGCTGGCCCGGATGCTTCTCGCACCATTCGCGATAATCCAGTGCGCCGCCGCGGTGGCTGAGCCAGCGCATGATCACCTTGTTACGGCCGATCACTTGCTGACGGTAGATACCGAGGTTCTGGCGTTCCTTGTTCGGGCCTTTGGTGACGGTCAGGCCCCAGGTGATCAGCGGGCCGACGTCGCCGGGCCAGCAGGTCTGCACCGGCAGCATCGCCAGGTCGACGTCGTCGCCTTCAATGACCACTTCCTGGCACACCGCGTCTTTGACGACTTTCGGCGCCATCGAGATGATCTTGCGGAAGATCGGCAGCTTCGACCACGCGTCTTTCAAGCCCTTCGGCGGCTCGGGTTCCTTGAGGAACGCCAGCAGCTTGCCGATTTCGCGCAGCTCGCTGACGGACTCGGCGCCCATGCCCATGGCCACCCGCTCGGGCGTGCCGAACAGGTTGCCGAGCACCGGAATGTCGTAGCCGGTGGGCTTTTCGAACAGCAGCGCCGGGCCCTTGGCCCGCAGCGTGCGGTCACACACCTCAGTCATCTCCAGCACCGGCGAGACGGGAATCTGGATGCGTTTCAACTCTCCGCGCTGCTCAAGCTGCTGCACGAAATCCCGAAGATCCTTGAATTTCATTGACGATGGCACCCTCAAAATAGGCGTACATCCTACCTGCTATGCAGCCCTGTGGCAGCCTGTCGCTGCTTACTTGGCTGCATTCGTCTGGGCTTTGCCAAGGTTTTCCTGGCGTTGCAGGTTAATGAACAACGGTTCCATGATCGGTGCCACCAGACGCGCGCCGACTTCCGAGAGGTGATTGTCGTCGGTGTACAGCGAGTAGCCGTCGAGCTCGGCGTGACACAAACCCTTGTCGTCACACAGTCGCGGCGCCGGGTCGACGATGCGCACCGCCGGGTCTTTGGCCAGCTCAGCGAACAACTGGCTGATAAACACCTGACGCTCGTGGTGAATGGCGACTTGCTGACCAACACCTTCAACCGAACGATCGAGCATCGCCAATCGCGTCAGGCGATACGGCGGGCTGTAGGGCTGCAACGGCGCCTCTTTGACCAGCCAGACGCGATGGCCGCTGGCACGCAACTGCGCAACCCGCGCACGCAGACCGTCGGCCAGACGTTGCTCGGCATAGGCGCGATCATAACGACCGTCCGCAGTTCGCAGGACGTGGCCCAGGTCGCCATTGGCCGCACCGTAGACATACAGACTCCAGCGCGCGACCAGCACCACATCGCTGACGGTTTTCTCTTTCAACGCCTGCTCAATCCGGCGATTGAAATGCGCGCACACCGGGCCATGTTCCAGACCTTCCACCGGAATGCAGCCCGGTGAACTGGCGAGAATCACGCTGACGTCGTGGGCTTTCGCGCCGTCATCGAATATCGGAATCAGTGCCGTGGCGTGACTGTCGCCCCAGACCAGCGCCTGCGCGGGCACGTCGGCCACACCGTAATGACAGAACAGTTTGTCATCAGGTGTCTTGTCGTCCGCCAGACACGCCATCAACTCCGGCCGCCAGTCGTGGCCCTTGGCATATTGCAGGGCCTGATCGGACAAGCGCCACGGCAAGCCATCGGTCCAGCGCAGCGTTTGCCCGGCCAGCGCCAACACCAGCACGCCCAGCGCGCCGGCAATCAGAATCGGCCGACGACCGGCGAGCAAACGGCGCTCGCGGAACGGCGTTTCGATGAATTTCCACGACAGATAACCCAGCACCAGCGTCAGCAGAATCAACCCGGCGTTGTCGAGCGCAGTGGTGTCTTCAACGCTGGCATAGCTGGAAAACACGAACACCGGCCAATGCCACAGGTACCAGGAATAGGAGATCAGGCCGAAACCGACCATCACCTTACTGCTCAACAATTGACCAACCACCGTCTCGCGATGACCGTTGGCGAAAATCAGCAGCACAACACCCAGCACCGGCAGCAACGCCGCCGCACCGGGGAATGGCGTGGACTTGTCGTAGCCGAACACCGCCAGCAGGATCAGGCCCATGCCGAGCAAACTCAGCAGTTGCGCAGCCATTGGCTTCAACCGCCAGGCCTGCTTCGGCGCGACTGCCAGCATCGCACCGGCGAGCAGTTCCCAGGCGCGCATCGGCAACAGGAAGAAGGCTTTTTCCGGGTGGTGGCTGACCGCCCACACGCTCAGGCCGAAGGACACCAGCAGAATCGCGAACAGCGCCAGTCGCCAGTGTTTGAGGCGACTCGACATGACGGCCAGTAGCAGCGGGAAGAGAATGTAGAACTGCTCTTCAACCGCCAGCGACCAGGTGTGCAACATCGGTTTGAGGTCAGACGCGACGTCGAAATAGCCGTCCTGACGCATAAACAGAATGTTCGAGACGAACAGCACCTGATAACGCACCGAGCGCCCCAGTTCTTCGTAATCCTTGGGCGCCATCAGGAACCAGCCCACCGCCAGCACGGCGACGATCATCGCAAACAGCGCCGGCAGGATCCGCCGCGCACGGCGTGCCCAGAACTCGACGAAGCTGAAACGCCCGGCCTGACGCTGGTTCCAGATGATCGAGGTAATGAGGTAGCCGGAAATCACGAAGAACACGTCTACGCCGACAAAACCGCCGGTAAACCCCGGGACGCCAAAGTGGAAAAGGACCACGGCGATGACCGCAACGGCCCGCAAGCCGTCGATATCCCTTCGATAAGCGAGTGTGCTCATAAATCTTGAATGCCAATCAGTTGGTTATTATTTGTACAGCCTGATTCTCTTACCCGGAAACGGTCTCGTACGTTGCTGCTCATTCTGCAAGGCACAGACCTTACCAGATCGCCATCGTCCCTTCGCCCGGACAAAATACGGGCAAAAAAATGGCGCCCCCGTAGGGACGCCATTTTTATCGGCTCAATCTGCGATGTTACTTGCGCTTCATCGACAGGAAGAACTCGTCGTTGGTCTTGGTCGTTTTCAGCTTGTCGACCAGGAACTCGATCGCTGCGACTTCGTCCATCGGGTGCAGCAGCTTGCGCAGAATCCACATGCGCTGCAGTTCGTCGTCGGCGGTCAGCAACTCTTCGCGGCGGGTGCCGGAGCGGTTGATGTTGATCGCAGGGAACACGCGCTTCTCGGCGATCTTGCGATCCAGAGGCAGTTCCATGTTGCCGGTACCCTTGAACTCTTCGTAGATCACTTCGTCCATTTTCGAGCCGGTTTCAACCAGCGCGGTGGCGATAATGGTCAGCGAGCCGCCTTCTTCGATGTTACGTGCCGCACCGAAGAAACGCTTTGGCTTCTCAAGGGCGTGAGCATCGACACCACCGGTCAATACCTTGCCGGAGCTCGGGATCACGGTGTTGTAGGCACGGGCCAGACGGGTGATGGAGTCGAGCAGGATCACCACGTCTTTCTTGTGTTCGACCAGGCGCTTGGCCTTCTCGATCACCATTTCAGCTACCTGTACGTGACGGGTCGGCGGCTCGTCGAAGGTCGAGGCAACCACTTCGCCGCGCACGGTGCGCTGCATTTCGGTTACTTCTTCCGGACGCTCGTCGATCAGCAACACGATCAGGTGAACTTCAGGGTTGTTACGGGCGATGTTCGCTGCGATGTTTTGCAGCATGATCGTTTTACCGGCTTTCGGCGGCGCCACGATCAGACCACGCTGGCCTTTGCCGATCGGGGCGCACAGGTCGATCACACGACCGGTCAAGTCTTCGGTGGAACCGTTACCGGCTTCCATCTTCATGCGCACGGTCGGGAACCACGCCATCCACTTCCGCCACGACAAAGCCTTCCGGCCAGGTGGCGATACGCGTGGCGATTTTCTCGCGGGTGGCGGCTT
>NZ_JBIVJB010000158.1:0-5713 GCF_044750025.1 Pseudomonas sp. NPDC088885
GCCGTGTGTTCCGCATGGCACCGATACACCACCACTTTGAACTCAAGGGCTGGCCCGAGCCGCGCGTGATTGTCCGTTTCTGGATCATCACCGTGATTCTCGTGTTGGTTGGCCTTGCCACCCTGAAGCTGAGGTAGAACGAGTGTCTCTGATCGCTTCTGACCACTTCCGCATCGTTGTCGGCCTCGGCAAGAGCGGCATGTCCCTGGTTCGCTTCCTGGCGAACCGGGGCACGTCGTTTGCCGTGGCGGACACGCGGGAAAATCCACCGGAACTGGCCACGCTCAAGCGTGACTATCCGCACGTGGAAGTGCGTTGTGGCGAGCTGGACGTCGAATTCCTCTGCCGTGCCGACGAGCTCTACGTGAGACCCGGCCTGGCACTGGCGACCCCGGCCCTGCAAGCCGCTGCGGCCCGTGGCGTGAAACTGTCCGGCGACATCGAGCTGTTCGCGCGTAACGCGCAGGCGCCGATCGTGGCCATCAGCGGTTCCAACGCGAAAAGCACCGTCACCACCCTGGTCGGCGAGATGGCGGCTGCGGCGGGCAAACGCGTCGCCGTCGGCGGCAACCTCGGCACCCCGGCGCTGGACTTGCTCAGCGACGACATCGAGCTATACGTGATGGAGCTGTCGAGCTTCCAGCTGGAAACCACTGACCAGCTCAACGCTGAAGTGGCGACCGTGCTGAACATCAGCGAAGACCACATGGATCGCTACAGCGGCCTGCCGGCTTACCACCTGGCCAAGCACCGGATCTTCCGTGGCGCGAAGCAGTTCGTGGTCAACCGTCAGGATGCGCTGAGCCGTCCGTTGATGGGCGAAGGCCAGCCATGCTGGACGTTCGGCCTGAGCAAACCGGATTTCAAGGCATTCGGTATCCGCGAAGAAGATGGCGAGAAGTATCTGGCCTTCGAATTCCAGAACCTGATGCCAGTGCGCGAATTAAAGATTCGTGGCGCGCACAACCAGTCCAACGCCCTCGCGGCGCTGGCACTCGGTCATGCGGTCGGCCTGCCGTTAGATGCGATGCTCGCGGCGCTGCGCAACTTCGCCGGTCTTGAACACCGTTGCCAGTGGGTGCGTGATCTCGACGGCGTGGCTTACTACAACGATTCCAAAGCCACCAACGTCGGCGCCGCACTGGCTGCCATCGAAGGCCTTGGCGCGGACATCGACGGCAAGGTCATCCTGATCGCCGGTGGCGATGGCAAGGGTGCCGAATTCAACGATCTGCGTGATCCGGTGGCGGCCAACTGCCGCGCCGTGATCCTCATGGGCCGCGACTCCGACAAGATCGGCGCCGCCATCGGCGATGCCGTGCCGCTGATCCGCGCGACCTCGCTGGTCGATGCCGTCGCGCAATGCCGCACCGCTGCCCAGCCGGGTGACGTGGTGCTGCTGTCGCCAGCCTGCGCCAGTTTCGACATGTTCAAGAATTATGAAGACCGTGGTCACCAGTTCGTCCGCGCTGTGGAGGAATTGGCATGAGCCTGCGCAATATCATCAAACCGTATCCGTCGCCGATCATCACCGGGCGCGGTATCGACCTCGATTTCCCGATGCTCGCCGGTTGCCTGGCGCTGCTCGGTCTCGGTTTGATCATGATCGCCTCGGCGTCCACCGAAGTGGCGGCCGCGCAGTCGGGCAGTCCGCTGTATTACATGATTCGCCACCTTATATATGTGGTGCTGGGTTTGGGCGCATGTGTCATTACCATGATGATCCCGATCGCCACCTGGCAGCGCCTCGGCTGGTTGATGTTGCTCGGCGCGTTCGGTTTGCTGGTGATGGTGATCGTCCCCGGCATCGGCCGAGAAGTGAACGGTTCGATGCGCTGGATTGGTTTCAGCTTCTTCAACGTGCAGCCGTCCGAAATCGCCAAAGTATTCGTGGTGATCTACCTCGCCGGTTATCTGGTGCGGCGTCAGAAAGAAGTGCGCGAGAGCTGGATGGGCTTCTTCAAGCCGTTCATCGTGCTGCTGCCGATGGCTGGCCTGTTGCTGATGGAGCCGGACTTCGGTGCCACCGTCGTGATGATGGGCGCTGCGGCGGCAATGCTATTCCTTGGCGGGGTCGGGCTGTTCCGCTTCTCGCTGATGGTGGTGTTGGCGGTCGGGGCGGTGGTGCTGCTGATTCAGATGCAGCCGTATCGTATGGCGCGTCTGACCAACTTCGCTGACCCGTGGGCTGACCAGTTCGGCGCCGGTTATCAACTGTCGCAAGCGTTGATCGCGTTCGGTCGCGGTGAATGGCTCGGCGTGGGTCTGGGCAACAGCGTGCAGAAGCAGTTCTACCTGCCGGAAGCGCACACCGACTTTGTGTTCTCGGTTCTCGCTGAAGAACTCGGCGCGGTGGGTTCGCTGTGCACCGTGGCCCTGTTCGTGTTCGTGTGTATTCGCGGCATGTACATCGGCTTGTGGGCGGAGAAAGCCAAACAGTATTTCGCAGCTTATGTGGCCTACGGCTTGTCGTTCCTGTGGATTGGTCAGTTCCTGATCAACATCGGGGTGAACGTCGGCCTGCTGCCAACCAAGGGTCTGACCTTGCCGTTCCTCAGTTACGGCGGCAGTTCGTTGGTGATCTGCTGTGCCTGCCTCGGCTTGTTATTGAGGATCGAGTGGGAGAGTCGAACCCACCTGGGCAGTGAAGAAATGGAATTCCATGAGAGCGACTTCGCTGAGGAGCCGAATCATGGGCGCTAACGTATTGATCATGGCCGGCGGTACCGGTGGCCACGTGTTCCCGGCGCTGGCCTGTGCCCGCGAGTTTCAGGTGCGCGGCTACACCGTGCACTGGCTCGGCACGCCACGCGGAATTGAAAACGAACTGGTGCCGGGCGCAGGGCTGGAACTGCACCGCATCAACGCCAGCGGTTTGCGCGGCAAGGGCAAGCTGTCGCTGCTCAAGGCGCCGTTCATGCTGCTGAAGTCGGTGTGGCAGGCGCGGGCGATCATTCGCCAGTTGAAACCAGTGTGTGTGGTCGGTTTCGGTGGTTATGTGACTGGCCCTGGTGGGCTTGCCGCGAAACTGGCCGGCGTGCCGGTGATCGTTCACGAGCAGAACGCTGTGGCCGGCACCGCCAATCGGTTGCTGGTGCCGTTCGCCGCCCGGGTGTGTGAAGCGTTCCCCGACACCTTTACTCTGTCGGACACCCGCCGTACCACCGGAAACCCGGTGCGCAGCGAGCTGTTCCTCGAAACATCGCGCCCGGCTCTGGCTGGTCGCAAAGCGCGTTTGCTGATCCTTGGCGGAAGCCTTGGCGCAGAACCGTTGAATAAATTGCTGCCTGAAGCCCTGGCCCAAGTCGCTGCCGATTTGCGCCCGGAAGTGTTTCATCAGGCCGGCAAAAACCACGATGAAGTGACTGCAGAGCGCTACCGCGCCGCCGGCGTCGATGCGCAGGTGCAGCCGTTCATCAAAGACATGGCCCAAGCCTATGGCTGGGCCGACCTGGTGGTGTGCCGCGCAGGCGCGTTGACCATCAGTGAGCTGGCTGCCGCCGGTCTGCCCTCGATGCTGGTGCCTTTGCCCCACGCGATCGACGATCACCAGACCCGCAACGCCGATTATTTGGCCCGTGAAGGCGCAGCCTTCCTGATGCCGAAAAGAACGACTGGTGCCGCGGATCTTGCCGCGCGCCTGACAGAGGTCTTGATGCAACCGCAACGACTCGAAGATATGGCCCAAGCGGCCCGCCGTCTGGCGAAACCCGATGCCACCCGTAGTGTGGTCGATACCTGTCTGGAGGTGGCCCATGGTTGAGAATCAAAAAGCCATGCCGCAACCGGAAATGCGCCGCATCCGTCGCATCCACTTCGTCGGTATCGGCGGCGTGGGCATGTGCGGTATTGCCGAAGTGTTGTTGAACCTGGGCTATGAAGTGTCCGGTTCCGACCTGAAAGCTTCGCCGGTCACCGAGCGTCTGGAATCGTTCGGCGCGCAGATCTTCATCGGCCACCGTGCCGAGAACGCCGCGACCGCCGATGTACTGGTAGTGTCGAGCGCTGTGAACACCTCTAACCCGGAAGTCGCGACTGCCCTCGAGCGTCGTATTCCAGTGGTGCCGCGGGCCGAAATGCTCGCCGAACTGATGCGCTATCGCCACGGCATCGCCGTCGCCGGTACGCACGGCAAAACCACCACCACCAGCCTGATCGCTTCGGTGTTCGCCGCCGGTGGTCTGGATCCGACCTTCGTCATCGGTGGTCGTCTGAATGCTGCGGGCACCAATGCCCAGCTCGGCACCAGCCGTTACCTGATCGCCGAAGCCGATGAAAGCGACGCGAGCTTCCTGCACCTGCAACCGCTGGTGGCCGTGGTCACCAACATCGACGCCGACCACATGGCGACCTACGACGGTGACTTCAACAAACTGAAGAAAACCTTCGTCGAGTTCCTGCACAACCTGCCGTTCTACGGTTTGGCCGTGATGTGCCTGGACGACCCGGTCGTGCGCGAAATCCTGCCGCTGGTGAAACGTCCGACCGTGACCTACGGCTTCAGCGAAGACGCTGACGTGCGCGCGATCAATGTGCGTCAGCAAGGCATGCAGACCTTCTTCACCGTGCTGCGCCCTGACCGCGAGCCGCTGGACGTTTCCGTGAACATGCCGGGCAATCACAACGTGCTCAACTCGCTGGCGACCATCTGCATTGCGTCCGATGAGGGCGTCAGCGATGAAGCCATCGTTCAGGGCCTGTCGGGTTTCCAGGGTGTCGGTCGACGCTTCCAGGTCTACGGCGAACTGCCGGTGGACGGTGGCCACGTGATGTTGGTCGACGACTACGGTCACCACCCGACCGAAGTCGCGGCCGTGATCAAAGCCGTACGCGGTGGCTGGCCGGAACGCCGTCTGGTGATGGTGTATCAACCGCACCGTTATAGCCGCACCCGCGACCTGTACGACGATTTCGTCAATGTACTGGCCGACGCCAACGTGCTGCTGCTGATGGAAGTTTATCCGGCCGGCGAAGAGCCGATCCCGGGCGCCGACAGCCGCAAGCTGTGCAACAGCATCCGCCAGCGCGGTCAGCTCGACCCGATCTACATCGAGCGTGGCGTTGATCTGGCACCGCTGGTGAAGCCGTTGTTGCGTGCTGGCGACATCCTGCTGTGCCAGGGCGCGGGTGATATCGGCGGTCTCGCGCCGAAGCTGTTGAAAAGTGAATTGTTCGCTGGCGCCGTGGCGGCGTCGGTCGAGGGGAAGTTGAAATGACTGCTGCCTACGCCAACCTGTTCTCCACCATCGCGCCGAAAGACTTCGGCCGCGTCGCCGTGCTCTTCGGCGGCTTGAGTGCCGAGCGTGAGGTTTCGCTGAAATCCGGTAACGCCGTTCTCGATGCGCTGCAGAGCGCTGGTGTGGACGCGTTCGGTATCGACGTTGGCGCCGACATTCTGCAACGTCTGCTGAGTGAAAAAATCGACCGCGCCTTCATCATTCTTCACGGCCGTGGCGGTGAAGACGGCTCCATGCAGGGCCTGCTCGAAGTGGCCGGCATTCCCTACACCGGCAGCGGCATTCTGGCCTCGGCACTGGCGATGGACAAACTGCGCACCAAGCAGGTCTGGCACAGCCTCGGGATTCCGACGCCGCGTCACGCCGTGCTGTGCAGCGAAGCCGATTGTATTTCTGCGGCGACGGAACTGGGCTTCCCTTTGATCGTCAAACCGGCCCATGAAGGTTCAAGTATCGGGATGGCCAAAGTGAGTTCT
>NZ_JBIVJB010000159.1:0-5697 GCF_044750025.1 Pseudomonas sp. NPDC088885
CAACTCGCAGGAAGTGGTTTCGACTGACTTCGTTGGCTCGCGCCACGCCGGTGTGGTCGACGCTGAAGCGACCATCGTTCAGGACAACCGCGTTGTTCTGTACGTCTGGTACGACAACGAGTTCGGTTACAGCTGCCAGGTTATCCGCGTGATGGAAGACATGGCTGATGTGAATCCGCCAGCGTTCCCGCGCTAAGCGATAGCTGCATATGAAAACGCCCCGACTTTGGTCGGGGCGTTTTTGTTTGTGTGCCTTTTAGAGCTGTGTTGTCAGTACCGGCCCCTTCGCGAGCAAGCTCGGCTCCTACAAGGGATTTGTGAGCGCCACATCTCCAATGTAGGAGCAAAGCTTGCTCGCGATGGCGTCCTATCGGGCGCCACCGGGTATGGCTGCTTGCGCCGTGCGCAGCTCATGCTTGTTGCCACGAAACAGCACCAACGTTGCAATCAAGCCCAGTACCGCCGCTCCACTGAGCCAGATCCCCGGCGCAGCCTTGTTATCCAGCACATGAATCAGATAAGTACACGCCGCCGGCGTAAACCCGCCAAACGTCGCCGTCGCCAGGCTATAGGCCAGCGAGAACCCGGTCGTACGCACTTCCACCGGCATGATCTCGGTCAGCGCCACCACCATCGCGCCGTTGTACGAGCCGTACAGGAACGACAACCACAATTCGACGATCAGCAAATGGCTGAAGCTCGGATTCACCACCAACCACGACAGCGCCGGGTACGCGGTCAGAATCGCCAGAATAGTCGCCGCCAGCAGTAGGGGTTTACGTCCAATCTTGTCGGACACCGCGCCCATCACCGGCAGCCAGAAGAAATTCGACAAACCAATACACACCGTCACCAGCAACGCATCGAAGTCCGACAAATGCAGCTCAGCCTTGCCGAAGGTCGGGGTGTACGCAGTGATCAAATAGAAAGACACCGTGGTCATCACCACCAGCGCCATGCCAGCGATAACGATGCCAAAGTTCTGACCGATCGAGCGGACAATTTCCCGCAGGGTAGGGCGATGTTTCCGCGCCTGGAATTCCGGAGTTTCTTCCAGCGAACGACGAATGACAAAGATCACCGGCACAATCATGCAGCCGATCAGGAACGGCACGCGCCAGCCCCAGTCACCCATCTGTTCCGGACTCAGCCAATGATTGAGGCCGACGCCGAGCAAACCGGCGAAGACCACCGCCGCTTGTTGGCTGGCGGACTGCCAACTGACGAAAAAGCCCTTGCGGCCCGGTGTGGCGATTTCAGCCAGATACACCGACACGCCGCCCAACTCCACGCCCGCCGAGAAACCTTGCAGCAAGCGGCCAAACAGCACGAGCAAAGGAGCGGCAACGCCGAGGGTGGCGTATCCCGGAACACAGGCAATCAGCACCGTACCGGCGGCCATCAATGCCAGCGTGATGATCAAACCCTGGCGACGGCCATGACGGTCAATGTAGGCGCCGAGGAAGATCGCCCCCAGCGGTCGCATCAGGAAACCGGCACCAAAAGTCGCCAACGACAGCATCAGCGAAGCGAAGGCACTGTCAGTCGGGAAGAAGGTTTTGGCGATGGCCGTGGCGTAGAAGCCGTAGACCATGAAGTCGAACATTTCGAGGAAGTTGCCGCTGACAACGCGAAAGATCGCTTTGCCTTTGCCCGTGGAAGTGGACATTTTTAGATACTCGTTATTGGATTTTTAGAAGCGCGTTGCATCCGTTGGGAGCGAGCGGGCCCTTTGATTCATAATGGCCGGCGCTGTTTTGCGGGGAGATGAAGAATTGTTCACTGGACGGTTTGTGGGGTTCGTGGTTTTGGCGGCTTTTTTGGCGGCCTGCGGCGAGGGTGAGTCGATGGAAAGCTTTGGCGGGCCAACCATGGGCAGCACGTATTCGATCAAGTACGTGCGTCATGCGGGTGATGCCGATTCCGCGCAAGTTCGCAGTGAAGTAGAAGGGATCCTCGCCGAAGTCGACCAGCAGCTGTCCACTTACCGCAACGATTCCGACATCGAACGTTTCAACGCTTTGCCCGCCAATAGCTGTCAGACAATGCCCGCGTCGGTACTCGAATTGATCCGCGTCGGCGAACAACTGTCAGCGCAAAGCGAAGGTTCTTACGACCTCACCGTTGAACCGCTGATGAATCTCTGGGGCTTCGGCCCGCAAGGTCGCGAAGAAAAAGTCCCCGATGCCGCTGCACTGGCCGAGGTGATGCAGCGGGTCGGTCATCAGCATCTGAACATAAAGGGTGACCAGCTGTGCAAAGACGCTGCCGTAGAGGTCGACTTCAATAGCATCGCCGCCGGTTATGCCGTCGACACCATCGCCGCAAGGCTCGATGCGCTCGGCATCCACGACTACCTCGCTGAAGCCACGGGTGAATTAAAGGCAAAAGGCAAAAAGCTCGACGGCTCCCCGTGGCGCATTGCTCTGGAAGAACCCCGCGACGATCAACAGATCGCCGAGCGCATCATTGATGTCGACGGCTACGGCGTTTCGACCTCTGGCGACTACCGCAACTATTTCCTGCAGGACGGTCGGCGCTATTCCCACACCTTCGATGCCCGCACCGGCGCCCCCGTCCTACACGACCTGGCCTCAGTCACGGTAATTCATCCTTCAGCGTTGGTGGCAGATGGACTATCGACGCTGTTGCTTATTCTCGGCCCCGAAAGGGCTATGGACTATGCCGAAAAACATGACATCGGTGCATTCTTGGTGATTCGTGCCGATACAGGTTTCGTCATCCGCACCAGTCCGGCGTTCGAACGCCTCAGTGGCAAAAAAACTGACTGAGAACAATACGAAAGCTGGCGTTGTAGTGCAGGCAAAAGTAGCCTACGACGCGACCAAGGGTTAATGTGCGCGGCGTTGACGCTTCTATAGACTGTGTCCGGGTTCTTGATTGACCCCCAATTGTTCCTTCGCGCCGCCGTTCGGCGTGATTTAGCCGTAGGTGCTGCTGGCACCGCGGCCTGTTCTGAGGAGTACGCATGGCTGTCTACAACTACGACGTGGTGGTACTGGGTTCCGGCCCGGCGGGAGAAGGCGCGGCAATGAACGCCGCCAAAGCAGGGCGCAAGGTCGCGATGGTCGACAGCCGTCGTCAGGTCGGCGGCAACTGCACCCACCTCGGCACCATCCCGTCCAAGGCACTGCGTCACTCGGTGCGGCAGATCATGCAGTTCAACACTAATCCTATGTTCCGGGCGATCGGCGAGCCACGCTGGTTCTCCTTCCCGGACGTGTTGAAAAGCGCCGAGAAAGTCATTTCCAAACAAGTCGCCTCGCGCACCGGCTATTACGCCCGTAACCGCGTCGACGTGTTCTTCGGCACCGGCAGCTTCGCCGACGAGCAAACCATCGAAGTGGTCTGCGCCAACGGCGTGGTCGAGAAACTGGTGGCCAAGCACATCATCATCGCCACCGGTTCGCGTCCTTATCGCCCGGCGGACATCGATTTCCACCACCCGCGTATCTACGATAGCGACACCATCCTCAGCCTCAACCACACCCCGCGCAAACTGATCGTTTACGGCGCCGGCGTGATTGGTTGCGAATACGCGTCGATCTTCAGCGGTCTGGGTGTACTGGTTGAGCTGGTCGACAACCGTGGTCAGTTGCTGAGCTTCCTCGACTCGGAAATCTCCCAAGCGTTGAGCTACCACTTCAGCAACAACAACATCACTGTGCGCCACAACGAAGATTACGATCGCGTTGAAGGCGTCGACAACGGCGTGATCCTGCACCTGAAGTCCGGCAAGAAGATCAAGGCCGACGCCTTGCTCTGGTGCAACGGCCGTACCGGCAACACCGACACGCTGGGTCTGGAAAACATCGGCGTCAAGGTCAACAGCCGTGGTCAGATCGAAGTCGACGAGGCTTACCGCACCTGTGTACCGAACATCTACGGTGCCGGTGACGTGATCGGCTGGCCGAGTCTGGCGAGTGCCGCTCACGACCAGGGCCGTTCGGCCGCTGGCAGCATCGTTGATAACGGCAGCTGGCGCTTTGTGAATGACGTGCCGACCGGCATCTACACCATTCCGGAGATCAGCTCGATCGGCAAGAACGAGCAGGAGCTGACCCAGGCCAAAGTACCGTACGAAGTCGGCAAGGCGTTCTTCAAGAGCATGGCGCGTGCGCAGATCGCCGGCGAGCCGCAAGGCATGCTGAAGATCCTGTTCCACCGTGAAACCCTGGAAGTGCTGGGCGTGCACTGCTTCGGTTATCAGGCGTCGGAGATCGTCCACATCGGTCAGGCGATCATGAGCCAGCCGGGTGAACTGAACACCCTGAAGTACTTCGTCAACACCACGTTCAACTACCCGACCATGGCGGAAGCCTATCGGGTAGCGGCGTACGACGGCCTCAACCGGCTTTTTTGACGGGCTCCGGCCGGTGGCCTGAGCCGGCCGGGGAGACCGATTTCAGCACTTCTCGCGCGGGGCAGTGGCCAAACCGGGAAAGTCTGTAATCAGGCTGTCAACGCCGAAGTCGGCGAGTCTGCGCATCAGCGCAGGCTCGTTGACGGTCCACACCGACACATGCAGCCCCTGACGCTGCGCCTTCTGCAGGCGTTCCGGCGTACACAGCGTCCAGTTCAGCGCAAGAATCTCGCAGCCGTAACTAGCCGCGACCTTCAACGGGTCGAGCCAGGCGTATTCGGCGACCAGTCCTCGCGACACGTCCGGCACCAGATCCAGCGCTGCTTTCAGCACTTCCCGCGAACTCGAGGTGATCGTCACCTTGTCGAGCAGGCCGTGGCGCTGGGCCATTTCACGAATTGCCAGCACCGTGGTTGCGGCGCGCGTGCGTGAAGCGCTTTTCACCTCGAGCTGCCAGTGCTCGAAATCACATTGCTCGAACAACTCTTCCAGCGTCGGAATCGGGCACGGCTTGATCCAGCCCGGGCCACCCTTGCGCGCGTCGTAAGTCACCAGCTCGGCGGCGGTGTGCTCGACGACTTTGCCGCGCCGATCCGTGGTGCGCTTGAGCGTGGGGTCGTGGATGACCATCAACTCGCCGTCCTTGGACAGGTGCAGATCGAGTTCGCAGCGGCGCACGCCGTGCTTGAGACATTCCTGAAAGCTGCTCAGGGTGTTTTCCGGTGCTTCGCCCTTGGCGCCGCGGTGGCCGTAGATGAGGGTCACGGTTCTTCCTTAAATTAAATGCCTGATTCGTTCTGTTCGCGGGCCAGACGTCGTTCCTGGGCCTGCTTCTGCAAGATATAGCGGGCGAGCAATTGGCGCTGGGCATCGGTCAAGTGTTCGAACTCGGTGCCGACGTCGAATCCGTTGCCCTTGGGGTCGCAATGGGTGACGCGGGCGCGCAGCAACAGGCCCAGCGCTTGCGGCATCAGCACCAGTTTCACCGACAGGTGCGCGCCGGCGGCGATTGGTGTCGGGTGCTGAAAGTCGATCCCGCCTTCGGAAATGATCACCGGTTGCGGCTCGCCGATCTGGCCGAGCACGGTCAGGGCGACCACCTGGCTGAGCAGGTCGATGCGTTTGTTCTGGGATTTCAGGAACGCGGCGATGGCGCGGTCGCGCTCGCTGATCTGCCGCAACAAGTGCTGCGACTCGAATTCGCTCAGGTGCAGTTCGCTGAGCAGGTTGAACAGCGGGGAAGCATCCTGCAACACTTCCTGGCCTGCGGCTTCGGGAGCGGACAGGGGCCGAATTTCCAGTGCGATCGTGTC